>NZ_JAPDCD010000053.1:0-25424 GCF_027705695.1 Aeromonas sp. QDB62
CTGTTTTTACGACTATCTGGCTCGCAAGCGGACGATTAACCGTGAGCGGATACAGCAACGCAGCGAGTTGCGCCGGTTGTTCAAAGAGAGCAGGAGCTCGGCAGGCAGCCGCGCCTTGATGTCGATGATGCGGGAGTTGGGGTATCAGATTGGTCGATTCAAAGTACGTAACCTGATGAAGGAAGCCCGGCTGGCATCCAAGCAGCCGGGCGCACACCGTTATAAGGTGGCACGGTCTGAACGACCGGACATTCCCAATCTGCTGGCCCGAGAATTTGATGCTCCGCAACCCAATCAGGTGTGGTGTGGCGATATCACCTACGTCTGGGCAGGTGGTCGTTGGCATTACCTGGCCGTGGTGCTCGACCTGCATACCCGACGGGTCGTGGGCTGGGCGATGTCTGACAAACCTGATGCAGAATTGGCAATAAAAGCGCTGGAGATGGCTTATCAGCAGCGGGGCTGCCCATCAGGCGTGCTGTTTCACTCCGACCAGGGCAGCCAATACGGCAGTCGGGCATTTCGGCAACGACTGTGGCGCTATCGCATGACCCAGAGCATGAGTCGTCGTGGTAACTGCTGGGATAACGCCCCGATGGAACGGTTGTTCAGAAGCCTGAAGTCAGAGTGGCTGCCGGCAACGGGATACATGAGCGTGCAGGAGGCAAAGCGGGATATCAGTTATTACCTGATGGATTACTACAACTGGCGGCGTCCACATCAACACAATGACGGGATACCGCCAGCAAAAGCCGAGACTCGGCCTAACCAAGTGTCCGGATTTAGTTGACCACTACAGCGCGCGGTCGGTACTCCCCCTTCAGGTGAGTCATTACGCGGGGTCTGGCTACCCGGCATCAGCGATCACGCGGGTCGTTTGCAGAAAAAAGCGTTGGTGATTACCGGCTAACGACCACGTATTTAACTCATCCATCTAACGTTATGCGATACCAATCACTATGAACAACGATGTGACTACCCCGTCTCGGCATCAGCCTGACTTTTTCGCGCACTATCAAGATGTGCTTGCCGATTTTACCAACTCGCTCGGCAACTACCGCTTCTGGCATATCTGCCCGTTAAACAGTGAAGAGCCTTGTGGCCTGTTTGATGCCGAAACCGGGCTAAAATATCCGCCGCTACATCAGCTCAAAGCCTTTATCAAAAGTAATCCTTTTTTGTATGTGCTCGACCATCAGCAGAAACAGTTGGCAACCTTTGAGGCAAAAAATCGCCTTCTTTGGCACAATGATGGGCAATTGTCAAGTAGTTACAGCTATTCAACCGCTATCGAGAAGATGAAACAGTATCAAACGCCAGGGCTAAGCGGTTGGAGGGCTCCCTCAACAGAGGAGTTTAGAGCCTTCTGTGCTCAACCCGATAACCCATATCGAACTGGTGGGGGGTTACACGATCAATATGCTTGGTTGACGAGTGAACACAGGGTCAATATTAAAGACTGGACCCTCGTGTCGCGTGAAACTTATACAGGGTTTATGTATGCGTGTAGTGACCTGTGGCAGCAATTATCCACAGCCAAATTGATGGCCGCCCTGGTCAGCCTGCGACAACGACTGGTTACTCCAGGTGAACAGCATTTGGCGGATAATAACGTTGTCACTAAGAGTGCGATACTCCTAGCGATACACACCAGTATTCAAGGCAACACTCAAGCTGTCAATAAAAGCACCCCTGATACCCAAACCAGTTTTGTGCCGACCGCGGATAAAAGTTGGCAGACGTTGAGTCATGAGGCGCTGTTGAGTGCACTTGATGAAGCGGGACTCTGCCTGAAAGGGGTAGATATCCAAAAACAATTCAGCCATCCCATCAACGAACTGTATCTATTGGACTGGACGCCTTGCCGTTTGCCGAAACTTGAAACGCCACGTCTGTCAGATCCCAATAAGGGGCTCTGGGAGCTATGGGGGGCTGACAAATCAGAACTCGATACCATGGGGCTGGTAGCTCGCGACCCTGCTCTCGATATCAAGCTGCACAATGTGGCTATCGACTTTGGTACCAGCAGCACTGTGGTCGCCTATTGTGACGAGCACGGAACTCGCCAATTACTGCGTATCGGCGTGAAGGACTTTTATCAGGCACCGCAAGCGAGCCACTATGAGAACCCGACCGCTCTGGAGTTCCTCGACTATCAGCAGTTTATCGCTACCTGGCAACTGCAGGCCTATCGCCCGGCGCTGGATTGGAGCTGGCTGCGCGCCTCCCACGAGGCGAGAGAAAATTTTAGAGATTACTCTGGCGATGAGCGAGTGATTGCGAGCTTTTTGCCGCGTATCAAACAGTGGGCGATGCGGTCGGAGAAGGAACGGCTGCGCTTGACGGACCATCAGGGGGTAGAAACTGTGCTACCGGCTCTCTCCGAGCGTAACCCGGTCGCGGGCGAAGTGATGCAGGTCAATGAACAATACCCCTTTGATCCAGTCGAGCTCTATGCCTGGTATCTGGGGATGGCCATTAACTGGCGCGAACGCGGCCTCTACCTCAAGTACCATATGACCTTCCCGGCCAAGTACGAGCGTGCCACCAAAGACAAGATCCTCGCCAGCTTTCGTCGCGGTTTGCAGCGCAGCTTGCCGATCTCGCTGGTCAACCAGAGCGAGATCCTGCGCCAATTCGAGGTGCGCGAGCTGGCCTCTGAACCTGCGGCCTATGCCGCTGCCGCGCTGCCCCAGCTCGAGTTGACGCTCGACGATGAGGGGATCGCCTATGCGGTGTTTGACTTTGGCGGCGGAACCACCGACTTTGACTTTGGTCTATGGCGCTGGGCCAATGAAGAGGAGGAGGCTGAGGGATATGAGCAGGTGTTTGAGTCGCTCCACTCTTCTGGCGATAACTTCCTCGGTGGGGAGAACCTGCTGGAGCATCTGGTCTATGCCACCTTCCAAAATAATCTGGATGTATGCCGCACGCACAAGATCCACTTCACCCGCCCTCTGGATGGTGAGCGCTTCGCGGGGGATGAAGCCTTCGTTCAACCGACCCAGGCTGCACAGACCAACACTGTGAAGCTTGCTTCGAAGTTGCGCGCCTTTATGGAGGGTGATGATGGCAAGCTTGTGAGTCAGTTAAAGATGGACTTGTTCGATGTGGATGGTCAACTAAGGCAATGTGAGTTGGATTTTGATGGGGAGGAGCTGGACGAGTTACTGGAGGATCGCATCGAGGATGGTCTGATAGCCTTTTTGCAAGAGCTGGCGCATGTTGTCGATCAGTTTACCGGTAAGACAGTGCATGTATTGCTGGCCGGTAATGGCAGCCGTTCCCGTCATCTTGCCCAACTGCTCGAAGAGAATGTGTTGCAAGAGCTTCTGGCGGACGAGTTTGGTGAGGCGCCGCCCACGCTTGAGATCCACCCTCCGCTGGCCATCGATGAAGAGGATCACCACTCACCCACGGCCAAAACAGGTGTTGCCCTCGGCTTGCTGCGCCTGTGTCCCGGTGAGGGGGTCAAACTGATAGATCGGGTACGTTCATCTAGCTGTGATGAGGCGCCATTTCGCTATTATGTCGGTGGGGTTCGCCGCGGAGAGTTTGATGCCAAGCTTACCCCTACCTGTGACAGGGAAGGTTGGACTATGTTGGGGGTGATGCCCCAACAGGTGTTCAAGCTGTGTTATAGCCAGAGTCCACGGGCGAGGGGCGGGATGGACGAGGGGGATCCCGAGTTGATGACTAGGCGTATTGATTTTCCTGCTGCACCACTTGGCGCCAAGATTTTTGTGCGAGCGATCCAGCCCGGAATCATAGAGCTGGCCGCCGCACAGGATGAGTCGGCACTGCCGAACAATACCATAGCTCATCAAAAGCTCGATTTGGATACAGGGTTGATGATGAACTGAATAGGGAGTGAGGTGCGTGATATCCTGTGGTTCCTCACTCTTGGTTGTTCATGTTCTGCACCAGAACCTGACATTTTGGGTTGGATCATTTAGTCAAGGCTCCCGCCATGCCGGGAGCCTTTTTTATTTCTATCTCTCTTTACCGGATGCGCAGAGGCCGGACATCATGACGCCACGCCAAGGCTAACGTAGCATCACCTGCAAATCCGCACTCTTGAGCTTGAAAGTGCAGCCTTGCTGGATCAGCTTATCCCGGTTTGCCAGCACCAGCGGGTAGAGCAGGGGATGTTGTTGGTGTTCACCGTTATAGCTCACCTGCATCCGTTCCAGTGCATAGTGCATCAAAGGGATGCGCTGGCTGATCAGCAGCTGGCCATCTGGCATGGCGTAGTCGCTGGCGATGATGGCTTGCTGCCCTTGACTAAGGCTTGGATTGGGAACGACGACCGCAGTTACCTGGGTGTTCCACTCCAGATCCTGATCCCGGCCGTGAGGGGAGGCATCCAGCAGATCCGGTTCGCCGCGAAAACGACTCATCACAAAGTCCAGATATTCCCCTTTCTTCTCGCAGTAGGCACGTACGTGCCAGCGGATCCCGTCATAGACCAGGGTGTGGGGCACGATATTGCGGCCGCTCTGCTCCTCTGAACTGAGGGATACGTAATCGACATCGACCCGTAACTGGCCGCGCGCCGCTTGCACCAAGCCACGCACGATTTTCGGGTCGATATGGCGGTTTGGCACATCCAGGATCTCGATGTGGCCGTAGCGCAGATCCATCAGCGGCAGGGTCAACAGGCCCGCGTCATGTTGGCGTTGGTGCTGTTTTTCACGGTGTAGCAGCATCAGGTACTCATCCACTTTTCCCTCACTAAAGCGCGGGACAAAGTGCTCTGTGGGTTTGTATCCCTTCAGGCTTCTGTCATAGACCAACCCTTCGGGTGAGTAGTGGGTCAGGTAGTGGTTGATATCCCGTGACGCCTGTTGGCGACCGATATTGAAGGCGGTCATCAAATGATTGGTGGTCAGCCGTCCCTCCCACTGCAATACGATTTCCAGCAGACGAAAACGCAGGGTTTGATCCCAGGTGAGCTCTTTGGGTGCCATACGTGCTCCAAAATGCGACATGTTTATGTAACCAGTATCGGCATGAGTATACAGGCTACATATAATGAGTCCATCGAGATGAGCGCCAAAGGGGCATGTCATGAACGGGAAGCTGGACAGTGCATATAGCCATCACGCCGCGTGCCGGATGCAGCAGCGCGGTATTGCACTCGAGCTGGTGGATATGCTGCTGAACATCGGACGCTCTGCTTATCACCAGGGGCGCGAACTGGTTTATCTCGATCGTAAAGGAGTGGCCATGCTGCAAGCCGAGTACGGATTGCCCGCGAAATGTTGCCAGCGTCTGCGCCGTCACTATCTGGTCCTGCAAGACGGCGAGATTGTCACCGTCGGTCATAAAACCACTCACTTCAAACGCGATCGTCACTGAGGCGCTATGAACTCAAGTCTGTTATCAGGTCAGGCGGCCATGCCCCTGATCAGGGGGATCTATTGCCTGCTGTCAGCCGAGCGGGCTAGGGAGCTGACCGCTCTGCTTGCCAAAGGCGCGTTTCACCAACAGGATGAGACTTCACCGCTGGCGGTGGTGACGGCATTGGCTATCCATGTCGAGCAACATCGGCTGGATTGCACGTCACAGCCCATTTATCTGGGGCGTGAGCAACTGATGACCGGTGCAGCCGATTTGCTGGGGGAGGCTGCTTGCTTTGAAGATCAGGATGCGTTTCGTCTGTTGGCGCTGTTGCTCGACAAATTGCTGCGAGGAGGGGGCGGCAGCCGTCAGGCCAAGCTGGATGGACTCATGCCAAGCGTGATGGAGCAGCGGGCGCTGGCGACCAGCTCCCCTAATAGCGGCGCTGTGGTTCGTGGCAGCTGGCGGCGCAAGTCACGCAATCAGCTGGGCCATGCCAGCTGGCTGGATGTAGTGGAGGCAGCCCTCTGGTGCTTCTGGCATGGTGACGATTTGGCAAGCGGCGAAGTGCTACTCGGTGTGCTGCTGGGCAGGGATGAGCGGGTGCGGTTGGTCTATGGTCTTTTAGCCGGGGCTTTTTATCTGTCAGATCGGACGGATTGAAGAGGCAGGGCAGTCGTTACCCCGCCATCTTGCACGCGGTTAACCCGCCATCTCTACCACCGGGTAACAGGCATCTCCCCACAGGGTATCGGGATGGGCCATCATCAACTCGATGATCACCGGCACCAGTTTGCCGAGCAGGTTGGCACAATCCTTCAGTTGTTTGCGATTGACCGAGCTGTTCCAGGTCGCCCCACCATGGATCAGCTGGTTGCGCAAGGTATAGAGGCGATTAAACACCACACCCAGCAACTGCGGGGTGTTGCCGCTGGCAAGCGCCAGGGTCGCCATCTTCTTGCCTTGTGCCAGCTGCTCCTTCCACTGGGATTCGCTGATCTTGCCACTGTGATAATCCCAGAAGCTTTGCAGCACAAACGGAGTGTCCAGCAGTATGCGGATACTGCCCGAACCGGAATTGGTGTTCATGATCGGCCGGAATATGCAGTTGTGTGGCGATATCACCTACATCTGGGCAGGTGGTCGTTGGCATTACCTGGCAGCGGTTCTTGACCTGCATACCCGGCGGGTTGTGGGGTGGACAATGTCAGATAAACCAGATGCCGAGCTGGCCATGAAAGCACTTGAGATGGCGTATCAGCAACGAGGTTGTCCGTCAGGCGTGCTGTTTCACTCTGACCAGGGCTACCAATATGGCCGCCGGGCATTTCGGCAACGACTGTGGCACTATCGTATGACCCAGAGCATGGGCCGATGTGGCAACTGTTGGAGCAATGCGCCGATGGAGCGGTTGTTCAGGAGCTTGAAGACGGAGTAGCTTCCGGCGACGGGTTACATGAGTCTGCGGGAAGCTAAACGGGATATCAGCCACTACCTGATGGATTACTACAACTGGCAGTGTCCACATCAATACAATGGTGGAATACCGCCAGCACAAGCCGAGACTCGGCCTAACCAAATGTCCGGATTTAGTTGACCACTACATACACAACTCAAAATATAATGGCTCTATCGCGTTAGACGCCATGCGCTTTTGCCCTGTCAGGGAGCTAAATTTTTCCAGATGTCATAGCCGATATACGCCAGCGTTGAGGTAGCAAATAGGGCGAAAATGATGACAACGTAGCGGAATCTACCCTGACTTGCGGCAATTTGCGCCTCCAGATGGCTCTTTTGCTGGCTCACCGCCTCGGTCAACGCCTGCTGGCTGGTTTGTAGAGACTCAATAGCTTGGGTTGGCGGGATCAAATGCTGCACCAGTGCTGCCTGGACGTCGGTGGACAGCGTTTCAAGGCCGCTTAACACGTCCCGCCGATCGCTTTCCTGCCGTTCCGCGAGCGTGGTCCGCGCCGTTTGCACACCTTGACTCACGCTCTTGAGCTGCAGGTCAAGTTCGCTTATCGACAGCTTTATTTGCTGCTGGGCCTGCATGACGCTTTCCAGCCGTTCAGCCAACCGCTGGTCACGCTCTCGCGCGCTGGCATTCGCGGCGCAGGCTTCCTCCAGGGAGCGGTTAGCAGCCAGCAGTTGCTGCAACAAGGCCTCAGCGCTGTCGATACCCGCTTGCTGATACTGCTGTATTGCTGCCTGGACACTCTCATTTTGCTGTCCAAGAACATCCGACAGTTTTTCAAAGACCTCACCGCTCGAGGCTTTCAACTGGCTATCATAGTGCACCGATTGTTGGCTAAGCGCGGCGCTAATATCCTGTTTTTTTTCTTCGACCTGAGTCGAAATAAACTCCCGCAGTTTGCTTATTACCCCAGGAATATCGTCATCTTGCAGTTCACGTAACGCTCTTTTCAGCGGATTAATGATTTCTTCGGTGTTTGCGCCTATCGCATTAATGGCATCATTGATTTCTTCAACCTTATCTTTGGTATCCAAAACATCCGCATTGAGTTTTTTTAACGAACTTTCAAGGGGGTTGAGTGGCTCCTTAAGTATTTTTACCATTAACTCGGTGAGCGATTTCTCTTTATTTTTTATTTCTCTGGTTACGTTCATGTCTTATCCAGAATGCTTTTCAGTTAAATTCATTAAATCTTCCCGCTGATTTTTCAACGCAATGCAGGATAAAATTTGTAATAATGCATCACAATTATCTCGTTCCTGAAAGGCCGAATCCATGCACGTATTTAATGTGTTGAGATACTCTTCATCAAGAAAGTGAACAAACTGCTCGCAGCGGACAAGATCCTCTTGTGATTCAACGGCGATTTTCTTTAACTCGTCTTCACGCGAGGCGGTCTTTTGCTCAAGTGATGTCTGCTGCCGCAGGGATTTATTCTGCTCTACCCGCAGCACATTGAGAGTCATCCCCTCTTTGGTGAGTTCGTTTTGGTATTCATTATGGATGTTATCTGCGGCGGCCATCCATTGTGACGTCCACAACCGAATGACTTCCACTTTGGCATTATCAGCGGCATGGATGACGCGTTTTTTATCAGATAAATAATTCTCCGAACTAAGATAGGGGTTGATCAAATAGTCATTGAGCGTATAGCGAATAGCGCTGAAGTTTTCATCAATAATATCCTGCACCTCCTGTCTCGTAGGCTCAACATTCTTGCGGGCCACTTTTTGCCAGTAGGTCGTCTTATTTCCAACATCTAACTGGATATTTTTAATTTTAGAACAATAGTCGGCGATCATGCTTTGTAAAGTTGTACATTTTTCGCTGCTGTAACTTCCCTCCAATTTAAAGTCTGCGGCCTTTTCCGCCGCTTTATTGATAAGCTGTTGGCTGACAGGTAACGCGTTATCTTTTAATAACATCTCCGTTTGGTTTATTTTCTGCTGCGTCTGAGTAATAGCGCTTTCCCAAACCGTCAGTTTATCTGCTGTCTCTTGTTGTTGTTTTTTTAGCCACAACAGTTCTCTTTCGATTGCTGCCGTTTTTTTCTCCTGGATATATTTAACGCTGAGGTGGGTATCCAGGGCACTGCGTAGCCGTCCGAGTGGGCTGGTCGATGCCGTAATCTGTTCCAGCAGTTCTTTACGCAAGCGGCTGACCATGGGGGTAACACGGGCATACAGGGCGCTATCGTTGTCGGCCATACTCTGCCAGCTGCTGCCAAACTCGAGTGGAAAGTAGAGGTTCAGATCTTTCGCCGTGTCGCTCAGGCTGTTAAAGCATTCGATCTGCTCAATAAGGCGCTGACGTAGTTGGGTGATATCGAAAGCCGGATCTTTGCGAATCAGATCCTTCACCGACTGGGCTGAGTAAGAATAGGTGGTCACGATGCGAAACCGGTACGGCATCGCCTGCCAGTCCTCAATACCCGGCAGCGTGATGACGTCCGGTTGCAGGAAGCTCAAATCGTCGCCACGACCAATCAGCAGCACCAAATCAGCGAAGGGAAGATAGGTCTTCGCCATTTGATTGACATGCTTTTGCTCTTGCGCATTCGCGGGATTATCGCCAGGCAGATCCAGAATACGCACACCGGGCGCACCCGCGGTTTGCATCCTGAAAAAACGCCCCGGAATATGCACAATACAGGGGGAGTCGACCAGCAGTTCTCCCCGTTCCATTTGTTGTCTCAGCTGTGCTAATGCCTGTGCCATCGCGTCGTCAGAGGTAAACCAACGCTTTTTCGATTGCACAGACAATCCCCAGCGCGCGTCCGTTGAACGGCGATACTCCATGGCGGTGGCTGTGGCCGATTTCCCGGCTTCGCGCCCGCCGCGCAGCACCTGCGATAGCGTTGCCATCTGCTGCAGATCGATGCCCATCAGGTCGAGCAGTAAGGTGGTTTTTCCGACCTGGGTCTTACCAAAGATGACCACGTACGGCTCGGCATTGCTTTCCTTGAGCTGTATTCTGTCCTGGACATCAGAACTCAATGTTTTAACCAGCCGATCGTAGGCGCGAAAAGCCCACTCCGACTGCCGTGACTCCAACCGCTGCCAGTAATCGATAACCTTCCCAGACGTCATCTCACTCACCACGGCTGGTGATTAACACGTGCAGACCCGAAGCCGATGAACCCAGCTCAGTGCGCAGGTCGTCGATGAGAGCATTGACATCGGCAATAGCTTTCGCGAGCCGATCTTTGCGCATCAGCATTTCGTCCATGTGATAACGCGCACGTAACGTTTCGCTAATCCGCTTACGCGCCGCGTTCATCGTCTCATCGAACTTATTACGTAAATGCTCAATATGGTAGTCATGAACACTGGCAAGCATGACATGTGCCTGGGTGCTCGCTTTTTTCTCGAAGGTGCGCATTCGCGTGACCGCAGCCCCGGTCACGTAGGCCGCCGCCACAACGGCGGTTACTGCAACGGCAGCAGGATGCATCATCACCGGTGCGGGGGGAAGAGGTGAACCCGTCGGGTCAATGGAAGGCTGATCCTGGCCAAAGAGCGCGCCGAGGATATCAGAATCGCCGTCGCTTACCGCGTCAATCGCCAGCACCGCCGCCAGCGACTTTATTGCCGTCTTGCCAAGATCAACCCCTGCGTTGAGGGTTTGAACCCCTTCAGCAGCGATGTTACCTGCGAATGTCTCGCCGTCGTCCTGCTCAAGCGTGACGTAGGGCCGCAGCTCTTTACAAATCTCAGGCATGGCGTACACAAGGCGGGTGTACTCCAGCGAAAGCACCGGGATCAATTCCACGCTTTTCCTGAACTGTTTATTCACCACCGTGGTGTTTTGCACATTCGATGTGGGGCCAGGGTTTAGCAACATTTTGATATTGTTTACTTTTTCTTCATCCAATTGTTCGTGCTGCACGGGCTGCCCGGCGCTATTCATATAGCCAAGTGCTACCAGCTTCTCCAGCTTCGGTGGTGCAGGCAAGGTTGGGCGATCGTTGCAGTTTGGCATGGGCTTGAGTTTCGCCGCAGTCAGTTGTTGCAAGCTGTTCACATAGTCGTCGAAGAAATCCGCTGATGCGTCCTGCCATGAATCCTTAACAAGTTGCTGCAATTTGCCTTTTGTTTCACTGGTGGTATCAAATGCATTCGATACCCAGTTGGCAAATCCCTCATGCTCTTTGACCAGCCTGAAGTCCATTTGCTTCTTCGCCGCTTCAAAGGTGTTAGCGATGCACGTTTTCACCTTTTTGGTGTGCTCTTCCCGCAGTTCCTGCGCGGCGCCGTCAAATACTTCCAGGGCTTCGGCTAGCACCTGGCTGCCATCGTCCTGGCCGCCTTTATCACTGTGGTAATACAGACGTGACTGGGTGCGGATCATATTCATGACGCGCGGCAGATCCTTACTGACGATCTCGGTAAGATGGGTTAACTGGAGATAACGGTTGGTTTGTCCGGAAAAGTTAAGGTCGTCAATGGCCCGGCGCAGGTGCGGCATCCATTCTGTTATGTATTCCGGATCGTCGGTGCCGGTTAAAATAATGTTTTTATCTGTATACTCGGCAGCGACATTGAAGGTTTCAGCCGCGCTTTTTCTTAATTCAGCTTGTCGTTGAGGATTATGGCGATACGCTTCTGTCTTGGAGATGACAATATAAGGTTTACAATTCTTAATCTCTTTTTCCAGCATGTCTTTGACGATTTCGAGCTGCTGCTGGTTTGCCAGTCGCGTCTCGTCGGTCACGATGATACAACCGCCTGCCGCGATCATCGCCTGACGCATCAGTTCCTGCCATTCACGATTCTCACGCTCTTGTTTTTCATAGCCAGGCAGCAGCAACCAGGCCTGGTTATTGCGGGTAAAATAACGCTGCGGTACTTTCAATACCGGCAGTAAATCCCCGGCATCAGGATCGCAGACCGCGCGCTGAAACTCGTTGACGTCGACGGGGACATCCTTCAGCGTCAAATCATTTCCAGTTTCTACCAGGCGGCGGACATAACCCTGTGCCACTTTAGTTTCACGACTCTCGAGGATCAGTACTGGCATTTTCTCGCCGCGTCCTTCATTACTGCGTAACCAGCCGCTACTGTCATGATGCAGGTCATACAGGCTCGCCATCAGCGTCGTTTTACCCGCCCCTTGCGAGCCGCCTATCGCCACAATCCAGGTATCGGCGAGCACCTCAGCAAGCAGCAGTCGTCGCATGACCTCAAGTAATTTTTCATCAAGATCCTCGCTGTCAAGTGCGGAACAGGCCCCACGTAAACGACGCAAAGCATTATTCAGCGCCTTGAGCTGGATTTCAGGTGATTCCATTGTCATTTGTTATCCTCGGCAGGTCTTAAAATTTCGAAACTTGATTTTATCAGGCTCTGTCGCGTTAGGCTTGCGAACATCGAGGCAAGTTTCGCGCATCCAGGGGGCGGATTGGTTAACGGAAATTATCCTACGCTAAGCCTGTTTTTTTGAGAAGGCATGAGTCGGCGTGGCAACTGCTGGGATATTCATCGATGGAGCGATTGCTCAGAAGCCTGAAGTCAGAGTGGCTCCCGGCAACTGGATACATTAGCCCGCTGGAAGCGAAACGGGATATCAGTTACTACCTGATAGATTACTACAACTGGCGGCGCCCACATCAACACAATGACGGGATGCCGCCAGCCAAAGCCGAAGATCTGCCTAACCAAGAGTCCGGATTTAGTTGACCACTACAGTTGGCTGGGGCTTTTTATCTGTCAGATCGGACGGATTGAAGCCGCGGGGCCGTCGCAGCTTCAATCTTGCGGCTGATTAACCCGCCATCTCAACCACCGGATAACAGGCATCTCCCCACAGGGTATCGGGATGGGCCATCATCAACTCGATGATCAGCGGCACCAGTTTGCCGAGCAGGTTGGCACAATCCTTCAGTTGTTTGCGATTGACCGAGCTGTTCCAGGTCGCACCGCCATGGATCAACTGGTTGCGCAGGGTATAGAGGCGGTTAAACACCACCCCCAGCAACTGCGGGGTGTTGCCGCTGGCAAGCGCCAGGGTCGCCATCTTCTTGCCCTGTGCCAGCCGCTCTTTCCACTGGGTTTCGCTTATCTTGCCGCTGTGATAATCCCAGAAGCTTTGCAGCACAAACGGGGTGTCCAGCAGTATGCGGATACTGCCCGAGAACTCTTGCCAGACCAGCTGCTCGATATGCTGGTGTTCATCCAGGTCGCACAGTTTCTCCAGAAAGCCTTTGAAGGTCTCCTGTTCCGAGAGGCGACGATTGTCATCGATTTCAGTGGCATAAGCCGCATTGAACGCAATCCAGAGAAAGATGAAGCGGCCATCTTCATCTTCGGCCATTTCGGCGCGTTGCAGCCAGCTTAATGCCCGATGGACCCGCAGGTTGAGGTTGCCGGGGGCGTGTTTACGCAGTGTGCGGTGACGGGTTTTCAACTGTTCAAAATTCAACGATGGACTCCTTTTCAATCAGGATCGGATGAATAGTTTGCACCTGTGACATCAAGGTCACCTGCGATAGGTGATCGGGGTATCAGCATGGCGTTCTGGTCGTGGTGATGGTCACTTGCCAATCACATCTCTGATCTTTGCCATGGCCAGTTCCAACACCGACGCTGGCGAGCGTTCAAGTGGCGCATGATGACACTCGGGACAGGCCTCAAACCAGCTGTGGCCACGCACCATCACGTCGCTCTTGGGGGCAACCGTCTTGTGCCAGCCGCACTCTGGGCAGCGAAAAGTGGAGGGGGGTGGTGCAATTGGCATGATATTCCTCAAACAAAGCTCCATTTCGGTCCACCTTATCACAGCGATGGGGCGATGAGTGCCGCGGGTCTCACAGATCTCTACTGGAATGTGGCCCCTGATTAACAACCCCTTGCGTACTATGACCACAGGTGTCTGGCGCCGAGTGTGTGGCCCCGTTTCAGTGGTGTACATGCAAAGAGAGCCACCAGCTGTTTGTGCTGGTTTTGTGACCTGCCCGGCTTTATTTGGCAACTACCGGCATGACCCATCAGGTTTTGACAGATAGTTAGAGCAAGCACCGTCTATTATTTCGCGCCATGTGCTGTCGGCACGGTGCAAGGGAGGTTTGACCGCCCGGGTTGAGCGTCCCGGGGGCTGAAATTGTTCATGGAGGTAACATGTCATCATTCACGTCTGCCAAGCGGGGTGCCACAGCCGATTTACTGGCCGGGATCACCGCTGCTGCCGTGGTCCTACCCAAGGCGATGGCCTATGCCACCGTGGCGGGGTTGCCGGTAGCGATTGGTCTGTATACGGCGTTTGTTCCCATGGTGCTTTATGCGCTGCTGGGCTCTTCCAGAGTACTCAGCGTCAGCTCGACCAGTACGCTGGCCATCCTGACCGCGACCCAGCTGGGAATCGTGGTACCGGATGGTGATCCCGACCGGCTGCTGACCGTCACGGCAACCCTGACCATGCTGGTCGGGATATTGCTGATGCTGGCGGCGGTGTTGCGGTTGGGGTTTGTCGCCAACTTTATCTCTTTGCCTGTGCTGGTCGGTTTCAAGGGGGGGATTGGGTTGGTGATCATTCTGGATCAGCTACCCAAATTGTTCGGCGTGCATATCCATAAAGAGAATTTTTTTGCCGATGTTTACCATCTGTTGCAGGCCTTGCCCCAGACCTCATGGTTGACGCTGGCCATCGCCCTGGTGACGTTGGTGCTGCTGGTGTTCATGGAGTGGCGTTTCCCGCACTCACCCGCGCCCTTGCTGGGGGTTGCCATCGGTATCGCGCTGGTATGGGGATTGGGCTTGAACGAGCAGGGGGTGTCGATTGTCGGCACCATTCCTACCGGCCTGCCCGCGTTGCAATTGCCTGATCTGGCGCTGGTACTGCAACTGTTGCCCGGCGCCGCCGGGATAGCCTTGATGAGCTTTACCGAAACCATTGCTGCTGGCCGAGCCTTTGTCGGGGAGGGAGAGCCGGAGCTCAACCCGAACCGGGAGCTGGTTGCCACCGGGCTTGCCAATCTGGGTGGCGCATTTTGTGGCAGTATGCCCGCCGGAGGGGGGACGTCCCAGACGGCCGTGGTACGCTCTGTGGGCGGTGTTAGCCAGCGGGCGTCTGTCGTGACGGCGACGATGGCATTGGCAACCATGCTGTTTCTGGCGCCGCTGCTCTCCTGGCTGCCGCACGCCACGCTGGCCGTGGTGGTGATCGTCTATTCGGTGGGGCTGATCCAGCCGGGTGAATTTCGCAAGATCGGCCAGATCAGAATGATGGAGTTTCGCTGGGCTGTCATCGCCTGCCTGGGGGTGCTGATTTTTGGCACCTTGCAGGGCATTGTGGTAGCCATCCTGGCCTCGCTGCTGGGCTTGGCGAGTCAGACGGCCCAGCCCCGGGTCTATGTGATCGGGCGCAAACCCGGAGAGGATGTCTTGCGCCCCTTGTCGGAGCGTCATCCCGATGATGAGACCTTTGCGGGGCTGCTCATTCTTCGTCCGGAGGGGCGCCTCTTTTTCATCAATGTGCAGCATGTCGCAGCCCGGATCCGGCAGTTGATCGCACAGTATCAGCCCCGGGTGGTGGTACTGGACATGAGTCGCGTCACTGATGTGGAGTATTCGGCCCTGATGATGCTGGTGGAGGGAGATCAGCATGCGCGGCTCAAGGGGGGTGAGCTCTGGCTGGCAGGGCTCAATCCCGAGGTGCTGGAAAATGTCCGCCGCTGTGGTCTGGCACGGCAGTTGGGAGAGACGCGTCTGTTATTTAATGCCAGAGCGGCGATCCGTCAGTACCAGCAACAATGGTCAGGAGAGCAGGGGGAGCGTTAGCTCCCCCGATGGGCTCAGAATAGTTCTGGAATATAGCGAAATGGATGATCGGCCGGTTTTATCTTGCCGATCTTGCGCTTTGGCAGCTTGATAGGCGCACTTGGCAACGCCTCATAAGGGACGTGGGCGAGCAGGTGAGAAATGATATTGAGCCGCACCCGCTTCTTGTCTTCAGAGCGGGCCACAAACCAGGGCGCCCAGGCGGTGTCGGTGGCCGCAAACATGGCATCTCGTGCCTGGGTGTACTCATCCCAGCGATCAAACGACTTGATGTCCATGGGGGAGAGTTTCCAGATCTTGCGTCCATCATCGATCCGGTCTCGCAGGCGACGCTCCTGTTCGGCAGGGCTGACCTCCAGCCAGTATTTGAGCAAAATGATGCCCGAATCAACCATGGCCCGTTCGACCAGCGGGGTGCCAGCCAGGAACTTGTCGCTGGCTTCCGGGCTGCAGAATCCCATCACGCGCTCAACACCGGCCCGGTTGTACCAGCTGCGATCGAAGATCACGATCTCCCCCGCAGCCGGCAGATGGGGAATGTAACGCTGAAAATAGAGCTGGCTCTTCTCCCGCTCGGTGGGGGCAGGCAGCGCGATCACCCGGTACACCCTGGGGCTGACCCGTTCGGTGATCGCCTTGATGGTTCCCCCCTTGCCTGCGCCATCACGGCCCTCAAAGACGATGCAGACCTTGAGCCCCTTGTGTACCACCCACTGCTGCAGTTTCACCAGCTCGACATGCAGGCGTCGCAACTCCTTCTCGTATGCCTTGTTGCCAAGCGGTTCCTTGTCTGTGGTCGGATCCGATGGCGCTGATTTTGATTTCTTGTTGCTCATGATGGTCATCCCTGGTGAGTTGTTGTTGCCGCCTGTTGTCGGGCCGCTTGCGCTAACCCGTTGTTCAGCATGCTTTTAACAGTAGTTGAGCACGCGTTCCAACGCGATGTATTGATGGCCGGTTATGGTGGTGTCACACAGCGTTGTCAGCTGGCAGCCGGAGCCTGCGAGCCCTCTACCCACGGGTGCCCCATGCCTTCTGGTTATAAGGGGTATAACAAGCGCGTGACAGCACGAGCCTTTAGACTGCACACCTCAAAACAACAATTTTTCAGGTGGTGCAGTTATGGTGATTACTCAGGGTCCACAGTTCAACGGCAAGGCATCCAAGCGGATGCACGTGATGGCCAAACCGATCGGGGCCGTGTGTAACATCGACTGCACTTACTGCTACTACCTCAGCAAGCAGGATCTGTTGCAATACAAGAAGGGGTGCTCTCCCGAGATGGACGAGCAGACCCTTGAGACCTATATCCGCCAATATATCGAGGGGCAGAATACCCCCGAGATCGTCTTCTCCTGGCAGGGGGGCGAGCCGACCCTGCTCGGGCTCGACTATTTTCGCAAGGTGGTCGAGTTGCAGCGCAAATACCAGCCGCAAGGGGTGGTGATCGCCAATGATCTGCAGACCAACGGTATCCTGCTCAACGATGAGTGGTGCGAGTTTCTGGCGGCCAACAACTTCCTGATTGGCCTGAGCATCGATGGCCCCGAGCTGCTGCACAACGCCTACCGGGTCAACCGCGCTGGCCGTGGCACCTTCAAGCAGGTGATGGCGGCGGTGGCGCTGTTGCACAAGTACAAGGTGAAGTTTGCCACCCTGACTTGCGTCAACAACCTCACCAGCAAGAATGCGCTGGAGGTCTATCGCTTCCTGCGCGACGAGGTGAAGTCGCCCCAGATGCAGTTTATCCCCATCGTCGAGCAGAAGAGCTTTCGCACCACCGCGCCCCAGACCTGGCAGCAGCAGGAGCAGCTACGGCAGGGGGACAAGCGCCTCAATCCGTGGCACAAGAACTCGGTAGTCGAGCCCTGGTGCGTCTCGGCCGAAGGGTGGGGGGATTTTCTCATCACCATTTTCAACGAGTGGGCCGAGCGGGATCTGGGTCGGGTCTTCGTGCAATATTTCGAGGCGTGTGTCGAGACCTGGATGGGACGCAAGAACCCCCTCTGTACCCTGGGGGAGATCTGCGGCAAGGGGTTGGCAATGGAGCCTAACGGCGATGTGTTTGCCTGTGATCACTACGTCTATCCCAAGTACAAGATCGGCAATATCCACCATCAGCCGCTCAGCGAGCTGGCCTACTCCCCCGATCAGCAAGCGTTCGGCTTTGCCAAGTCACGCAGTCTGACCCGCCAGTGCCAGCAGTGTGACTACCAGTTTGCCTGCTATGGCGAGTGCCCGAAGAACCGCTTTATCCGCACTGACGAGGGGGAGGCGGGTCTGAACTACCTCTGCGCGGGATGGCACAAGTTCTTCAACCACATCGATCAGTCGATGGCCTATATCCTGCGCCGTGCCGGTTATCCGGTGGCGCATGGCAAATACCGCGATGCGGTGATCAACAAGCCGCTGGCGAAATAAGGGGTGAATATGTTGAAGATGCGTGATGGCCGTCGTCCGTTGGCGGGGGCGGTGCGCCCCCTGTGGTTGGCCCTTGGGCTGGTTTGTGCGGGTCATGTGCTGGCGGCCGAACCGTCGGCTGCGGTGGTGCTGACGCCCCCGGTGGCTGCACAATCTGCGGCGGCACCCTCGGCAGTACAGATCTCGGCAGCACAGATCCAGCAGTGGGCCTATAACGCCCAGGATATCTCCCTGCCAGCGGTGGAGCGGGCCGATGCCCTGCGCCAGCTGGCTGCTTACCCGAACCAGAACAGTCTGGTTGCGGTGGCCAGAAGCCTGCGTGATGAGCACGCATTGGTGCGCGAAGCGGCGGTGATTGCCGCCGACCCCTATCAGTTTGCGCACCGTTGGCGGCTGCTCTCGCCGCTGCTCACCGACAGCAGCGCCGAGGTGCGCCGCGCGGTCACAATCAATCTGGCCCGTGACTATGGTGCCATGGATGAGGGGCAACTGCGCGCCATGCGCCAGCCGCTGGCGGAGGTGAGCGATTATCTCGCCAAACAGCCAGATCCGGCGCTGCAGCCGTTGCAGGCGGATCTCTATCGCTGGACCCGTCAATGGGCCAAGGCGCAGGCGAGCTACGAACAGTTGCTTGCCAATCAGCCCGACAATCCCCAGCTCTGGCTTGGTCTCTCTGACAACTTGCGGGCCCAGCAACGGGATACCGAGGCGCTGGCTGTGCTCGACAAAGGGCTCACCGCGCTGCCGGAGCATGCCAGCCTCCATTACGCCAAGGCGCTGACGCAAGTCCGGCTCGGCGACAAGAGTGCCGCTGCGGCGACCATGGAGCAGGCGGCGGAGCTCGCTGGCACGAACAGCTACTTCTGGTATCTCAACGGGGTGCTGCAAGAGCCGCTGGATCTCGACAAGGCCATCGGTTCCTTCGAGTTGGCCTACCGGATCTCCGGTGCGCCGGAGCAGCTCTATGCGGTGTGCGACATCTATCTGCGCCACGCTCACCCCAAGAGCGATGCCTGCATGAGCGAACTTGGCAAGATAGCGCCCCCCGAGGTGCTGGCCGAGCTTAATGGCAAGCGCGCGAGCCAAGCAGGCAATCCTTCGGTTTTTGCTGGCCAATAACGGCGGCGATCTCTTTTACTGCACAGGTCAGATGATGAACAACACGCCATTCAAACTTGCGATTCCCTTGCTGGCCACCACCCTGCTGGTGGCGGGCTGTACCCTCTGGCACCATGCGAACAAGCCGATCCATCCGCTGCAGCAGAAGATTGAAGCGGACATGGTGCTGGTGGAAGGAGGCCGTTTCGAGATGGGATCTGAGGAACCGGGCGCCAAACCTGCTGACGGGCCGGTACACACGGTGGCGGTCAACAGCTTCTACATGGCCAAATTCGAGGTGACCCAGGCCCTGTTCGAAGCGGTGATGGGGCCCTCCATCAGCTACTTCCAGTCACCCAGCGTACCGGTCAACAACCTCAGCTGGCAGCAGGCCAATCTGTTTGTGACACGGCTTAACGGGTTGACCGGCGGCACTTACCGTCTGCCCACCGAGGCGGAGTGGGAGTATGCCGCCAGGGGGGGCAAGCTCAGTCGGGGGTATCGTTACAGCGGCTCCGATCAGATTGACGAGGTGGCCTGGTACAGCGACAACGCCAAGAACCGCGCCTATCCGGTGGGGCTGAAAAAGCCCAACGAGCTGGGGATCTACGACATGACCGGCAATGTGGGGGAGTTTGTGGCCGATGCCTTTGAAGAGACCTTCTACCGCCACAGCCCGCAAGATAACCCGAACAACGCTCAGGAGAGCAAGATCCACCTCGCCCATAAATCGGTACGAGGGGGCAGCTACTCCTACGAGGCAGAGCTTTGCGAGAACTACCGGCGCGATTTTGCCAGCCAGTCGGTGATGATGGCTGACATGGGGCTGCGCCTGGTGCGTGATGCCCGCTAGGGCTGATCGATGGAGGGGGTCAGCCCCAGCTCGCTGACCACCTCGAACAGCTGCTGGCGCAACCAGCGGTGGCCCGCCTCGGCCGTCCGGCTCGGGTGCCAGATGGCCGACAGACTGAACACCGACTCATCAAACGGAAAGGGGAGTACCCGCACGTCATAGATGCCGGCAAAGGTCTCTATGGTGGAGTGGGGCAATACCCCGATGATCTCGCTGCGCGCAATGATGGGCAGCATCTCCATGGCGCTCGGTACCCGTACCACGATATTGCGATTGGCCATTTGCGGCAGGTGTTCGGCGGTGATCATGCTGCCCCGTACCTGCCACTGGGCCAGTGCCACATGCTCCTCGGTAAAATACGCCTCCACCGTCAGGTCGCTGCCCAGTCGCGGGTGGTGGCTGGCACACACCACCTTCACCTGCTCGGCATAGAGCACCTCGCTCTTGAGCATGCTGCGCCCGCTCTGGGTCATGTCAATGATGAGGTCATAGCGTTGCATCCGCAGATCGCTCTCCATATCTTCGGTAAAGAGGGGATGTACCTCCAGCGCGATGCCGGGAGCCTGCTCGCGGATCTTGCACAGCAGGGCCGGGATCAGCCGGGCGCTGACCAGGGTGATGCAGGCGATGGAGAAGACCCGCTGGGAGGTGCGCGGGTTGAACGCACGGGAGGTGGAGAGGGTCGAGCTGAAGTTCTTCAGCGCCGCCGCCATGGCCGGATAGATGTCGATGGCAAAGGAGGTGGGCTCCATCCCCGCGACCTTGCGGTGAAACAGGGGATCGTCGTAGATCTCCCGCAGCCGCTTGAGGGCCTTGCTGACGGCGGGCTGACTGATCTCCATGCGCGTTGCCGCCCGCGAGAGGCTGCGCTCTTCATAGATGGCGACAAAGATCGGGATGAGATTCAGCTCGGTACTGCGGATATCAAGCAAAGGGGGCCTCGTTACATGTCCGTGGGATCGATCACGCGGCCGCAAAGGTTGCTTGGTAGCAAGGGAGAGAAAGCGTGCCACACCAATCACTTGGCGTGGCCCGCTGGCCGGTATCCAGTTCCGGCAGTGTAATGAAGAGCGCCTGCAGGTACAACCACAGAAGGGGTTGCGGTTATCCCTCTTTCTTACCGCTATTGCTGGTGGCCGAGTTGCTGGCGGATGCGTGGCTGGCAGAGTGATCGCCGGTCGTCGTGCTGCCATCCGGCGTTGCCAGACCCGGCAGGGCCGCTCGCCAGCCAATATAGCGGCGCAGCCGCGCGCCACGCAGGCCTTTGGGCAGTTGCAGGTGCGCCAGCAGGCGCCACCCCATCTTGAGCGAGCCAGCCCGATCGAGCGTCCCTTGCTGGAAGGCTGCCTGCTGCTGTTGCCAAGCCGGATCGCGGCTGACGCGGCCCAGCTCCAGCACTCCGCGTCTGGCACGCAGATAGCGATAGGCCAGCACCCGTACCGTTCCCCACTGTTGGCGCCAGATGGCAGCGCCATATTGCCAGCCGAGCGGACGAGGGCGGTGGCGGTAGTAGCGGGCGATAGCCAGCAGCATCAGCACCAGCAGGGCCAGAGCACCCGCCACCGCAGCCAGCCCGGGCCCATAGGCCGCCAGCCAGGAGGCGGGCGTGTGGCGCACCCGCAAGGTCTGGCCGGGGAGCGTCAGGGTCTCCAGTTGGCGGGTCTGGCTGTTCCACCATATCAGCTCCAGCGCGGGCAGAGTCAATTCACCGCCGCGCTGCACGATATAGGTGGTCTGATCTTCGCGCGACGAGAGGTACTCCCCCCGCTCCTGACTGTCGTCTAGCCGGGCTTGCGCCGGATAGGCCTGCACCCGCTCATCGTTATCGATCACCGGGATCAGCGGCGGGATCAGCACCGAGAGGGTATCTTGCCCGCTGGCGGTGACGGTGCGGGTGATGGCATCCCCCACCCGCAGCTCGCCGTCGGCCTGGTCATCTGCAGAGTTCTGCCAACGCTGGCTCAGGGTGAGGTTGCTGGCACTCAGCCAGCGACCGCCGATCGTCAGGGCGGGGTCGGGCAGGGCGGCGGCAAAACGTTGGGGCCGGGTGGTGAGGGTGAGCGGCTGCGATCCCCCATCAGGCTGGGCGACCGTGACGCGCACCGCAATGGCGGGGATCTCGAACTGGCCGGATTGCTGGGGATAGAGGGTCAGCTCCCAGCGCTGGTGCGACCAGGTCTCGCCATCGCGGCGCTGGGTGAAGTTGGTCGCCAGTTCGCTGCGCTGTTTGACCATGACCCCGGGCAGCTCGAACTGGCCGATGCGGGTGCCGGCGGTAAACCAGCGGTTGGTGGCCAGCTCCAGATAGAGGGTGATCTGCTGGTTGACGGCATAGGGGGCATTGTTTTCTCCCTGATCTTTCAGCCAGCTCTTGAGGGTCACCTGAGCCGCTGGCGCGCGCTCCTGTGCAGCGGCAGTCGCGGGCAGCAGCATGGCCGCGAGCAACATTGTTCCGAGCAACAGGGTGATGGCGAGTGGCGCCCGGTAGTTAGTGCGCATGGGCAGGCTCCTCGTTGCTGGCGACCCGCGGTTGACGTGATCGCTGTTGCTGTTGCTGCTCCTGCAACTGCAGGCGGAATTTGGCCTGCAGGAAGTCGCCCGGGTCAGATTCGACCCGGCGCAACCATTTTTCGGCCTGGGCCGGATTGGCCAGGATCTGATCCGCCGTCAGGGTTTCCCGCTCCATCAGGGCGGCGGGGACTTTCTCCTCGGCCCCTTCGGCGGTACGCGGCTCATCTTCGGGCAGTTCACGGGAGTGATCCGGGCCGTCCGGGGTGCCGGTCTGGCTCTGGCTGGCACGATTGATCTCGTCGACGATCCCGCACATCACCCGATAGTTGTTGGCGGCCGCATTGCGCACCACGGGGTCGCTCGCCTCATCCGCCAATTGCCGGAACAGGCTGCGGGCGGCCAGATATTCGCGTTGTCTGGCGAGGGCGTTGCCGGCATAGAGCAGAGCCTGTTCGGAGTCGGCTTGCAGGAAGGCAGACTGGGCCAGCGCAAACTCGGCGCCATAGTAGTAGGCCACCCCTTTGTAGAAGGGATCCGCATAGTGTTTGGCCGCTTCCAGATAGTCGCCCTGCTGGAAGTACCACTGCCCCTGTTGATCCGGGGTGAGCCAGAGATCGAGCCACTGCTGTTTCAGCCCCAGTGCCCAGTGGTTGCTGGTTGGCGCTTGCGGCTCGGGCGGTGCCAGCGAGAAGGTGGTGGCCTGCGCCGGCGTGGTCTGCAACAGGGAGAGACCGACCGCCGCCACCAGACTCCACTGCACCAGCCAGCCCTTGCGAAACCACAGCAGCAGCAGGGCGACCACTGGAAACAGCAGATAGTAGCCCATGTCCTGCCAGGGCATCAGGGAGTCGCTGTGGATCTGAAAGTGGCGAGCCACTGCGCGGTTGATGTCCGCGACGTCCCCATTATCGACCGTCATGGTAAACAGGGAGCCATCACTGTCGCTGGCCAGCTGCCGCAGGGAGGCGAGCTCCAGCGGGCGCTTGCCGCCTTGCGCCGGATCGCCGGCAGCCAGGATCAGCAGTTGGTGGGATTGGCCACGGAAATAGTCGGCCAGCGGGGCGATGGCGGACGGGCTGATGCCGTCGCTGATCAGCAACACTGTACTGCCTCGCTCATCGGCCAGCAGAGCGGTGAGCAGGGGGATCACCTGCTCGGTATGCTTGCCCGCTTTGGGCATGATTTCGGGGCGAATGGCAGCGAGAAAGGGGGCAAACACGGCGGTGTCGCGGGTCAGCGGCATGGCGGTGTGGGCCGAGCCAGCAAACACCACCAGACCGCTGCGTCCGCCGCCGCGGGTCGCCAGCAGGTCGTTGATCTTTTGCTTGGCCCGCGCCAGCCGGTTGGGGGCGATATCCTCTTCCAGCATGGAGTCGCTGTTATCGAGCAGGATCAGCAGTGCCCCCTGATCTTCGCCAAAGGGGGAGGGCTCGCGGCTCTAGGTCGGGCCGGTGCAGATCAGGATGGCGAGCCCCATCAACAGCGCCAGCGCCTTGCGCAGATGTGCAGGCAGGCGCCGTTGCCAGTTGCCCGCCTCGTCCATGCGCCAGCGCAGCACCATGATGGCGATGAGGGGGAGATAGGCGAGCAGCCACCAGGGACGCAGCAAGTGGGCATTCAACCAGAGCTGTTGCCAGAACAGGGTGTCAATCATGGGTGTCTCCTTGGCGAGCAGGGCGCAGGCGATAACGCCTGAGGGTCAACAGGGAAAAGAGACCGAGATAAAGGCCGACGCAGGCGGCGATCAGGTAGTGGTGCAGGCTTTCGCGGGTCTGAAAACGGGTACTTTCGTAGCGTTGTGGCTCCAGCTCACCGATCACCTGATAGGCGCGCGTCAGTTGCGCCTGATCGAGGGCCTGAAACAGCTGGCCACCGGTCAGGGTCGCCAACTGCTGCAGGGTGTCGAGATCGAGGGCCTGTTCGCCGACGGTGGCCGGATCCCCCATGGCGATGGTGTGCAGCCGCACCCCGTTGACCGCCGCCACCCGGGCCGCATCGCGGGGGCTGACAAAACTGCCGGTGTCGTTGCCATCGGTGAGGATGATGACGACCTTCTCCCGTTTGCTGGCCATCTGGGCATTCGGCTCATTGGGATCACTTTGGCGAAACACCTTGATCGCCAGCCCGATGGCGTCCCCCAGATGGGTGCTCTGACCCGCCATGGCGACATCGGTCTCCTGCAACAGGGCTTGCCAGGTGTCGAGATCGGCGGTAAACGGCGCCTGGATAAAGGCGGCATCGCCAAACAGGATCAGCCCGAGTCGATCCCCCTCGCGCGTTGCCGCAAATTGTTCAAGCACCCCTTTGGCGGCATCCAATCTGCTGATCGGCTTGCCGGGGTCGGGGGAGAAGTCGGTCTCGGCCATGGAGCCGGAGAGATCCAGCACGATCATCACATCCCGCCCGAACCGCTCGCGCACTTGCGGGGGGCCATAGATGGTGGGCTTGGCCAACGCCACCACCGCCAGCAACCAGACGGTGATCAGGGCAACCCGTTGCCACCAGCTGGGGGTGAGCTGGGTTGCACCTTCTTGCGGCGGCTCATCCAGCAGCTCTATCAGCAGAGTGAAGAAGGGCACCTTGATGGCACTCTGCCGGGTGCGATAGGCCGGGATCAGGCGAAACACCAGCAGGGGCAGGGGCAGCAGCCAGAAGCAGTGGGGATGGGCAAACTCGAGACCGGCATCAAGCATGGCGGGCCTCCGCCGCCAGCGAAGCGGTGTGAACGGGGGTCTGGTGATGGGCAAGCCAGTCGCTGCACAGGGAAACCAGACAGAGCTGATCACTGACGCTCAACACCACCTGATCACACACCAGCGACACCAGCCAACGCTCCCCCAACTCGGTGGCGAAGCGGGGCTGCCGATCGGGCAGCAGGGCGGGATCGCACTTTGTTAATGAAATTTGAACAGGCAGATCGTCTGTGATCTAATCGCGTCTCCATGCAGGA
>NZ_JAPDCD010000054.1:0-23387 GCF_027705695.1 Aeromonas sp. QDB62
AAGCCAAGGCCCCAGAGGTATAGTGTGAAAAAAGCCAATAAAAACAATGCCAGTCAGGCTTAACTGACTGGCATTAGGGCCAAAGGCCCCCCGATTATAACGGTTTATCTGGTCAATAGCGGTCGCAAAAAACGTGCTGTATGAGACTCTTTATGGCCGCATATCTCTTCTGGCGTCCCCGTCACCAGAATTCGGCCGCCACCGGCCCCCCCCTCCGGCCCCAGATCGACGATCCAGTCGGCAGTTTTCACCACGTCCAGGTTGTGCTCGATGATGACGATGGTATTACCGCGATCCCGCAACTGGTGCAGTACCTTGAGCAGTTGCTGGATGTCGTGGAAGTGCAACCCGGTGGTCGGCTCGTCCAGAATATAGAGGGTCTGACCGGTATCCCGCTTGGAGAGCTCCCGCGCCAGCTTGACACGCTGCGCCTCGCCGCCAGAGAGAGTGGTCGCTGACTGACCAAGGCGAATGTAAGAGAGGCCCACATCCATCAGGGTCTGCAACTTGCGCGCCACTGCCGGCACCGGATCGAAGAACTCGCGGGCATCTTCCACAGTCATGTCGAGGATCTCGTGGATGTTCTTGCCCTTGTATTTCACCTCCAGGGTCTCGCGGTTATAGCGCTTGCCCTTGCAGACGTCGCAAGGCACGTAGACATCCGGCAGGAAGTGCATCTCCACCTTGATGACCCCATCCCCCTGACACGCCTCGCAGCGACCGCCCTTGACGTTGAAGGAGAAACGGCCCGGCTGGTAACCGCGCGAGCGAGCCTCCTGGGTGCCGGAGAGCAGTTCGCGGATCGGGGTAAACAGGCCGGTATAGGTGGCCGGGTTGGAGCGCGGCGTACGACCGATGGGGCTCTGATCGATGTCCACCACCTTGTCCAGATGCTCCAGCCCCTCGACGCTGCGATAGGGCGCAGGCGTAGACTCGGTCGCCTTGTTCAGTTCACGGTGGGCGATACGGAACAGGGTGTCGTTGATCAGGGTGGACTTGCCGGAGCCGGAGACGCCGGTGACGCAGGTCATCACCCCGATCGGCAGATCCAGGTTGACGTTACGCAAATTGTTGCCGCTCGCCCCCTTGAGTTTCAACCACTTGCCTGTGAGCGGCGTGCGCTCGGCCGGGATGGCGATCTGCTTGCGGCCAGAGAGATAGTCACCGGTCAGCGACTCCGGATTGTCGATGATCTGCTGGGGGGTGCCCTGCGCAACAATTTCGCCACCGTGCACGCCAGCGCCCGGGCCGATATCGAGCACATGGTCGGCGAGGCGAATGGCATCCTCATCGTGCTCCACCACGATCACCGTGTTACCAAGATCGCGCAGATGAGTGAGGGTCTTGAGCAACCGCTCATTGTCGCGCTGGTGCAGGCCGATGGAAGGTTCATCCAGCACATACATGACCCCTACCAGACCGGCACCGATCTGACTCGCCAGCCGAATGCGCTGGGCTTCACCACCGGAGAGGGTCTCTGCGCTACGCGACAGGCTCAGGTAGTTGAGGCCGACGTTCACCAGGAAGCCGAGTCGTTCAACGATCTCTTTCAGGATCTTCTCGGCAATCTGGGCGCGCTGGCCGGTCAGGTTCAACCCTTCAAAGAAGGCGAGCGCATCACCGATAGACTGCTCGGCGATGGCGGGCAGGTTGCGGTTGTCGACGAAGACATGACGCGCCTCTTCCCGCAGTCGGCTGCCACCGCAGCTGGTACAGGATTTGTTGGCGATGTATTTGGATAGCTCTTCGCGCACCGAGTTGGACTCGGTTTCCCGATAGCGCCGCTCCATGTTGTGCAGGATCCCCTCGAACGGGTGCTTGCGCACCACTACATCGCCGCGATCGTTCATATAACGGAACTCGATCTCGGTGCGGCCGGAACCACGCAGGATCACCTCCTGGGTCTTCGGCGGAAGATCTTCCCACGGCGTATCCAGATCGAACTTGTAGTGATCGGAGAGGGATTTCAGCATCTGGAAGTAATAGAAGCTGCGCTTGTCCCAGCCGCGGATGGCGCCGTTGGCCAGGCTGATGGCAGGATCGCCGATCACCTTGGCCGGGTCGAAATATTGCTGCACCCCGAGGCCGTCACAAGTCGGGCAGGCACCGGCCGGGTTGTTGAAGGAGAAGATGCGCGGCTCCAGCTCCGACATGGAGTAGCCGCACTCCGGGCAGGCGAAGTTGGCGGAGAAGGTCATGGGGGCAACCCCCTCCTCTCCATCCATCGGCACGACCTGCACGATGCCACCGGAGAGGGTCAGCGCCGTCTCGAACGACTCGGCCAGCCGCAGTGCCAGGTCATCGCGCACCTTGAAGCGATCCACCACCACCTCGATGGTGTGCTTCTTGTGCAGTTCCAGCGCGGGCGGGTCGGAGAGATCGCACACCTCGCCGTCGATGCGGGCACGGATGTAGCCCTGCGCTGCCAGATTCTCCAGCAGCTTGGCGTGTTCCCCCTTGCGATCGCGCACCACCGGAGCCAGCAGCATCAACTTGCTCCCCTGTGGCTGGGCCAGCACCTGATCCACCATCTGGCTGATGGTCTGGGCGGCGAGTGGAATGGCATGAGTCGGGCAACGAGGCTCACCGACCCGGGCAAACAGCAGACGCAGGTAGTCGTAGATTTCGGTGATGGTGCCGACAGTCGAGCGCGGGTTGTGGGAGGTGGACTTCTGCTCGATGGAAATGGCGGGCGAGAGTCCCTCGATATGGTCGACGTCCGGCTTCTCCATCAGGGAGAGGAACTGGCGGGCATAGGCGGAGAGGGACTCCACATAGCGGCGCTGCCCCTCTGCATAGAGGGTATCGAACGCCAGAGAGGATTTGCCCGAACCTGAGAGGCCGGTGACCACGATCAGCTTGTCGCGGGGCAGGGTCAGATTGATGTTCTTGAGGTTATGGGTGCGAGCACCCCGGACCACGATCTTTTCCATCTTGTTGCACGCTCGATACAGAAACCTGAGCGAGTCAGTATGGCATAGAGACTACTGGATGAATAGACAGGCATTATCTATCGCCATCATCCTTTTTCACGATGAACAACAGCGCCGTCATCCCCTGACCAAGCAGGGGGCCCCACCCTCAATCCATGCCAGCAACCGCTCGCCCGCGGAGTGATCAACTGTTACTATTGGGGGCTAAACGTGAGCCAGGTAATGGATAAACATCAGCCTGATTGCTGCAACGGATATAGAAAAACTATGTTGTTCAATATGATAACAACATGGGGAAAGATAAAAGCGCGGTAACTCATTTGGTTGGCCCAGGCTTTCAGTCTGGCCGGAATATAAAGGTGGAAGAGAGATTATGGCCAGTCGAGGCATCAATAAAGTCATTCTGATCGGTAACCTCGGGCAAGACCCGGAAGTACGCTACATGCCGAGTGGCGGTGCTGTGACCAACATTACTCTGGCTACCTCTGAAACCTGGCGCGACAAGCAGACCGGTGAGCAGAAAGAGCGTACCGAATGGCACCGCGTTGTCTTCATGGGCAAACTGGCCGAAGTGGCTGGCGAGTACCTGAAGAAGGGCTCCCAAGTCTATGTCGAAGGCAAACTGCAAACCCGCAAATGGCAAGATCAGAGCGGCCAGGAGCGCTATACCACTGAAGTGCTGGTCGACAGCTTCACTGGCGTGATGCAGATGCTGGGTGGCCGTCCGCAAGGCGGTCAGGGCATGGGCCAGAACATGGGTGGCCAATCCCAGGGTAACTGGGGTCAGCCGCAGCAGAGCATGCCTGCCCAGCAGCCGATGAACCAGCAGCGCCCGGCGCCGGCTCCGCAGCAAATCATGCAGCCGCAAGGCGGTTATGGCCGTCCTGCCCAGCAGCCACAATCTGCACCGCCGGTATATAACGAGCCGCCGATGGATTTCGACGACGATATCCCCTTCTAAGAACAGACATATTAAAAAGACCCTGATAAAACAGGGTCTTTTAAATTCAAGCCGAGCACCTCTACCAGCAGGGAAGAGTATTCTATTAGTGACGGCCCATATTCAGCCATGAACCGGCGCCACAGGAGCACTTGATGAAAGGTGCGATGAAACCGATTGCCCGGATGCTGCTATTGCTGGCGATTTTTCTCCCCGAACAACTACTGGCACAACCGCTCAAGGTAGGAGTCAGCTTTGCCATCCCTCCTTATGTCATCGAAGGCGATAACCGCGGCATCGAGCTGGATCTGTTGAAAGAGGCGTTCGCCGGTAGCGGCTATGATCCCAGCTTTGAATATCTGCCGCTGGAGCGCACCTTCCGCCTGTTCGAGTCAGGCAAGCTGGATGCCATTATCAACGTCAGACGCGGCATGGTTGATACCCTCTTTCTGACCCGCCCCGTCATTACCTTCCATAACCGGATCTTCAGCCTGCGCACTACCCATATCAGTACCCTGGACGATCTGCATTCAAAACGAGTCACCGCCTTTCAACGGGCAAGGATCATTCTGGGGGGCGAGTTTGCCACCATGGCCAACCAGAATCCCCACTATGAGGAGGTGGCCAAGCAGCAGGGACAGGTGCACCAGCTGATGCGCGGCAGGGTGGATGCAGTCGTACTGGAGGAGCGGGTGTTCTACTACTATCTGGACCAACTGATCGCCACGGCGCAGGCTGGCGAACGCTACGAGCGCAACCAGGTCAGGCAAGCGGACCTCTTCCCACCCACTGTCTATCACTTCGCCTTTCGCTCGGCTGATGCCCTCAAGTTGTTCAACGATCGTCTCGAGGCAATGAAAAAGGATGGCAGTTATCAGCGAATTTTCGAGCTGTACGGCGCCAAGCCCTAGACATTCATCAGTTCAAGACGACAGCCCCGAACCCGGAAACATAAAAGCCAGCCCATTACAGGCTGGCTTTGTACTGGCTCCGAAGGAACAGCAGTAAAGGAGCGTTACTTCATTGCGCTGCCGTTTTTCAGATCTGCTTTCTGACGTTTGGCTTCGCGTTTCTCTTTCAGTGACATCTGCGGTTTTTTCTTGGCATCTTTGCCGTTGTGATGTTCTTTGTTACTCATCATCAAACTCCAAAAATGTTACCCAGACAGTTGGTTCCTCATGGGAGCCAGCATGCCATCCGAATCATCAACTTCAGTACGCTTGGTGGGATGGTGCAAGACCATCACCAGACCCAGCATACCCTCCAGCGGCATCCGGATCCAGCCTCATTCTCGCCCAAAAAATGCAGTGCTCAGCCCCCGGAACACTGACGCCACACAACCTCGACAGGAAAGACCAAAAAAGAGTAATTCGCATTATTAAATGTTGTCACGCTTATATTAATGCATCACTTTCGAGATATTTTTACGGATAAATATAAACTCCGCCCATTATTTATTGCCGTTCAAGCAACCACCATTTTCATAAGCATTCGCAATATCACCAGAAACATCAGGTTACAACACCGAATAGGTTATTTCCGGTCAGCCAGATATAATGCGCGCCGCACCGAAATATCCGTTTTTATTCAGGAAGCTGTGACATGAACAGAAAAACCAGAGCCGCCATGGTGTCGGTCTGCTCCAATATCAGTCTGATTATCATGAAGGTCGTAGCCGGTTTCGCCAGTGGCTCGGTCAGTATCATCTCGGAGGCCATCCACTCCGCGATGGATCTGGTCGCCGCCCTGATCGCCCTGTTCGCAGTAAAAAAATCCGATCTCCCGCCCGATGAGCGTCACCCCTATGGCCACGACAAGATTGAAAATGTCTCCGGCGTCATCGAAGCACTGCTTATCTTGCTGGCCGCAGGCTGGATCATCTTCGAAGCCGTCGACAAGCTAATCTCTCCCAGCCCCATCGAGAGCATTGGCTGGGGCGTACTGGTGATGGTGATCTCGGCGCTGGTCAACAGCGGGGTATCGGCTTACCTATATAAGGTCGCCAGAGAGGAGGAGTCGGTCGCGTTGGCCGCCGATGCGCTCCATCTCAAGGCTGACGTGCTCACCTCCGCCGGGGTGGCCGCCGGTCTTGGCGGCATCTGGCTAGCCGGTCTGTTCGGTCACTCCCTCGCCATCCTCGACCCGCTGGTCGCCATTGCCGTCGCCATCTTTATTGTCAGAGAGGCGATCAGCATGCTCAACGAGGCCTTCCAGCCGCTGATCGACCAGAGCATGAGCCCGGAAGAGCTGGCGATGACCAGCCGCATCATCACCGAGTGCTGTCCCGCCGCCAGCGGTTTTCACGATCTGCGCAGTCGTCGTGCCGGTCGTCGCCGCCATATCGACTTTCACCTCACTCTGCCCCCGCAGATGAGCATCGGCGAAGCCCACGACATTTGTGATCGCATCGAACACGCCATCATGCAACAACTGCCCCACGCCATTGTGCTGATCCACGTCGAGCCGGAGGAGCAAGGAGTGCCATCCCCACTCGCCATAAACTGAAATGTGGCAAACAGGCGGGAAAGTGGCAGCGAAATAACGGAGATCTGGCACAAACCCGCATTTTTGCGGCCTAAATGCCGATTGCATAAGAAGTGATCGGCACAACTGTGTTAGGGTATCTAACCCCCCTGCCGCAGGAGCGCGCCGTGAAAAAGCTGGAAATGAAAGATCTGACCGAGGCTGAAAAAGCCGAGATAGCCTTGTTATTGCAAAAGGCACAAGCCAATGCAGACCACCAGCTGACCAACGGAGAGCGGAACAAGATCCGCGAAGAGGGTCGCCTGAAGATTGTGGCCGACCGCGCCGAAGCGGCCAAGGTAGCCTCCAAGCTGGCCCGCGAGAAAGCCAAAGAACGCGCCAAAAATCAGGTACTGCCAGAAACCTTCAGCTGGATCGACTCGGTCAGCAACAAGTTTCGCAGCAAGCGCTGACCCCCAGCTTCCAAAACGCCCGCTCGCACTAGATGCCAGCGGGCGTTTGCATTTCTGGCCCGCGCACGATGAATCCGATTTGCTCTTGTTAACTGGTTCACTGCTCTGGCGTTCATCCCGGCGTCAAATGGTTGCTTGGCATGACGGGCTCGACACCCAAGCAAACTGACGCCCCAGCCATCGCCACCCTTTCGTTTTTTTCATATTTTTTGCCAGAACTGGCTACATAGTCAGGACAAAAAAGCCAAACTCGGGTTTCTACAGGGTAAGGCGAATCCTTGCTGATTTCGCTATGCAGTTGAAATACATCATGTTTACTATAAAAGATGAGATTTTCGGTTGTTACAAAACATTAATATCGAGATAAAGTTTGCTTTAAAAATGAGAGCGTGTTTTAATCTTTCTCGATGGTTCGGCAGTTCAGACCTGATTATGTTAGGCAGTCATTTTAGTAAAGCAGTGATTAGCATAAGCGTTATCCTAGGATAATTCTTATCAAATAATTCTCCTTCTTTAGTGCTCCCCATACGTATTGCTGACGAAAAATCAAAAATTGCCATTTAGGTGGCATTCAACACTATTTAAGGAAATTATTATGTCTAACAAAATGACTGGTACCGTTAAGTTCTTCAACGCTGAGAAAGGTTTTGGTTTCATCTCCCCGGCTGACGGCAGCAAAGACGTGTTCGTACACTTCTCCGCTATCCAGTCCACCAGCTTCAAAACCCTGGACGAAGGTCAGCGCGTTGAGTTCACCATCGAGCAAGGCCAGAAAGGCCCGGCTGCTGCCAACGTAGTTGGTCTGTAATTCAAGCCTGAGCATGCCGCTGATGGCTCACGCCAATCGCTGACAGCTCTGCAAGAATTAAAAAAACCCGCCTAGGCGGGTTTTTTGTTGTTCCCCGTTTTTTTCCTCACTGTTCTCCCACCGACCAACCATTTGATCCCTTCCTTACACCACTCTCACCGCTTGAGTCTGACAAAGAGTTCCAAGTGAGCTCAAAATGTAAAATAGTGACGAAAAAGTCAGGTTATCCGCTGTATTTGCCGCGAATTCTTGCTATTTTGCGCGCCACAAAAGCAAACGATTTCCTTCACACTTTCAGGATAAGTTATGGCAAAGCAAGATATGGCCGCCAATCGAGCACAGGGCGGCTTTTTGGACTCTTATTTTTCCATTTCTGCGCGCGGCAGTAGTGTGCGCCAGGAGCTGTTGGCCGGTTTGACCACCTTCCTGGCCATGGTCTACAGCATCATAGTGGTGCCGAACATGCTGGGTGCTGCCGGTTTTGAGCAGGGCCCCGTCTTCGTGGCAACCTGTTTGATCGCCGCCTTCGGCTCCCTGCTGATGGGCCTGTGGGCCAAGCTGCCAATGGCCATCGGTTGCGCCATCTCCCTCACCGCCTTTACCGCGTTCAGTCTGGTACTGGGTCAGGGACTGAGCATTCCGGTCGCGCTGGGCGCCATCTTCCTGATGGGTGTGCTGTTTACCCTGATCAGCGTCACCGGCGTGCGCCAGTGGATCCTGGATAACCTCCCCTCCGGCATCGCCCACGGTACCGGCATAGGTATCGGTCTGTTCCTGCTACTGATCGCCACCAACGGCGTCGGCATGGTGATCAAGAACGAAGGGGCCGGTCTGCCGGTTCAACTGGGTGAAGTGACCTCCTTCCCGGTCATCATGACAGTGCTGGGTCTGGCCGCCATCTTCGGTCTGGAGCGTCGCAAGGTGCCGGGCGGCATCCTGATGGTGATCATCGCCATCTCCATCCTCGGCCTTATCTTCGACCCGAAAGTGACCTGGCAGGGCTTCTTCGCCATGCCGAGCCTGACTGGTGAAAAAGGTTCGCTGGTAGGCAGCATGGATCTGCTGGGCGCCCTCAATCCGGTGGTGATCCCGACCGTGCTGGCGCTGGTGATGACCGCCGTGTTTGACGCCACCGGCACCATCCGTGCCGTGGCCGGTCAGGCGGGCCTTATCAACGAACGTGGCCACATCATCAGCGGCGGCAAGGCACTGACTGCCGACTCCGTCAGCAGCATGGTGGCTGGCGTGGTGGGTGGTGCTCCGGCGGCCGTCTACATCGAATCCGCCGCAGGCACCGCAGCCGGTGGCAAGACCGGACTGACCGCTGCGCTGGTCGGCGTGCTGTTCCTGCTGATGATCTTCCTCTCCCCGCTGAGCTATCTGGTACCGGCTTACGCCACCGCACCGGCCCTGATGTACGTCGGTCTGCTGATGCTGGGTAACGTCACCAAGCTGGACTTCAGCGACTCGGTCGATGCCCTCGCTGGCATGCTGTGCGCCGTCTTCATCGTGCTGACCTGCAACATCGTGACCGGCATCATGCTGGGCTTCGTGGCACTGGTCGTTGGTCGCATCTTCGCTGCCGAGTGGAAGAAGCTGAACGTCGGCACCGTCATCATCGCTCTGGCGCTGGTGATCTTCTATGCCGGTGGCTGGGCCATCTAACCTGCCCGTATATTCCGGTTATAGCGAAGGGCCCTGCGGGGCCCTTTTTCATGGCTGTGAGGCCGCTAACAGTTTCCCGCCCGTTTGCCCCGCGTCGTTTCAAATTGAAACACCAACCTCCCTTCAGCTGTTTCAAATCCGAACCAAACCGACCGTCATTTTTATCCTTTTTTCTGTCGTTAGACTGGCTCCATCAACCATTTGCCCACCCGTGCGGTGGCAAGCCAAGGAGTGAGCCATGAAGAAACTGATCAATGCCGTCGATGCTGTGGTCCGTGAACAACTGATGGGGATGGCAGCCGCCCACCCCGAGCTCAAGGTACGTATCGAACCCCACTACATCACCCGCGCCGACTCCCCCGTGATGGGCAAGGTCGCGCTGGTCTCCGGCGGTGGCAGCGGCCACGAGCCGATGCACGGCGGTCTGGTGGGCAAAGGGATGCTGGATGGCGCCTGCCCCGGCGAGATTTTTACCTCCCCGACCCCGGATCAGATGTACGAGTGCGGTCAGGCCGTTGATGGCGGCGCGGGCGTGCTGTTTCTGGTGAAGAACTACACCGGCGACGTGCTCAACTTCGAGACCGCAGTCGAGCTGCTGCACGGAGACGGCGTCAAGGTCGGCTTCTCGCTGATCGATGACGACGTGGCGGTCAAAGACAGCCTCTACACCGCCGGCCGCCGTGGCGTAGCCACTACCGTGCTATGCGAGAAACTGGTGGGGGCAGCAGCCGAGGCGGGCTATGACCTGGCCCGCTGCGAAGCGCTGGCCCGCCGCATCAACAACCAGAGCCGCACCATTGGCGTCGCCATGCATGCCTGCACCGTGCCTGCCGCTGGCAAGCCCTCCTTCACCCTGGCCGATAACGAGATGGAGTTTGGCGTGGGCATCCACGGTGAGCCCGGCATCGAGCGCCGCCCCTTCACCGACCTCAATACCCTGGTGGATGACATGTTCAGCGAGCTGGCGGACAACACCCCCTATGGGCGCACCCTGCGCCACTGGGACAGAGCCTCCGGCAGCTGGCAGGAAGAGCACACCTTTATCGAACCGCTCAACAAGGGCGATCGGGTCATCGCGCTGGTCAACAGCCTCGGCGGTACTCCCATCTCCGAGCTCTATGGCGTCTATGGTCGCCTCGCTACCCTGTGCGAAGAGGCAGGCATCCATCTGGTGCGCAACCTGATTGGCCCCTACTGCACCTCCCTCGACATGACCGGCATATCCATCACCCTGCTCAAGGTGGATGATGAGCTGATGACCCTGTGGGATGCCCCCGTTCACACCCCCGCCCTGCGTCGCGGCTGCTAAGGAGAACCCATGTTAAGCAAGCATCACATCGTCAACTGGCTGCTCGACTGCGAACACATCTTTACCGAGCAGCGTGACTACCTCACCGCGCTGGATACCGACATCGGCGACGGCGACCACGGCCTCAACATGCAGCGCGGCTTTGCCAAGGTGGCCGAGAAGCTGCCTGCAGTGGCGGACAAGGATATCGGTCAGGTGCTGAAAACCACCGGCATGACCTTGCTCTCCTCGGTCGGTGGCGCCAGCGGCCCGCTCTACGGCACCTTCTTTATCCGGGCGGCGGCCAGCACCGATGCCTGCCAAAGCCTGAGCCTCAGCCAGCTGTGCAAAATGCTGAGCGACGGGGTTGAGGGGATCGTCTCCCGCGGCCGCGCCGAGCCGGGCGACAAGACCATGTGCGACGCCTGGTGGCCAGCACTGGCGGCCCTGCAACAGGCGCAGCAGCAAGAGCTGCCCCTCAACGATGCGCTGGACAAGGCTGTAGCGGCCGCAGCAGCCGGTACCGAGGCCACCATCCAGATGCAGGCCCGCAAGGGGCGCGCCAGCTATCTTGGCGAGCGCAGCATCGGCCATCAGGATGCCGGGGCCACCTCGACCCTGCTGCTGCTGACCGCCCTGCGTGACAGAGCGAGGTTGTGACATGATCGGAATCGTAGTTGTCTCTCACAGCGCCATGCTGGCGGCCGGATTGAAAGCGCTGGCCGACCAGCTGGGCAGCCCGGTCAAGTTGCTGCTGGCGGCCGGGGTCGATGACCCCGACCACCCCATCGGCACCGATGCCATCGCGGTGATGAGTGCGATTGAAGAAGCGGACGATGGCAACGGCGTGCTGGTACTGATGGACTTGGGCAGCGCCCTGCTCAGCGCCGAAACCGCCCTCGAACTGCTGCCTCCCGAGCTGAGCGCCCGGGTACGGCTCTGCCCGGCCCCCTTAGTCGAGGGCACCCTTGCCGCCGTGGTGGCAGCCGGTTCCGGCCTGACGCTGGATGAGGTGGCCGCCGAGGCGCTCGGTGCCCTTGGCCCGAAACAGGCGATGCTGCCCGCCAGCCCGGCGCAGGCCGCCACGGAGAGGGCCCCTGTTGCTGACGACGGCTGGCTGCGCTGCGAAGTGGTAGTAGACAATCCCCACGGCCTGCATGTGCGCCCCGCCGCCCGACTGGTGGCCGCCCTCAAACCCTTTGCCGCGGAACTCAAGCTGCAAAAGGGGGACAAAGAGGCCAACCCCCGCAGCCTGACCCGGCTCGCCATGCTCAACGTGCGTCAGGGCGACACGCTCACCCTGCTGGCGCGTGGGGAAGATGCCACCGCCGCATTGACCTGCTTCCAGCAACTGGCCGACGAGCGTTTCGGCGACTGACGCCGCACGCCACTGTTTCAAGGGGCTGCACTCGCTCGCTGAGCCTGTGCAGCTCCACTTTCGTGCAAGTAAAAGAAGACGAAGGAGTCCCCGGCACTGCCGCCCCTTCGCCCCTGTTAGTTTCAAAAGAAGTCTTATGAACTAGAGAGAGGGAAAGAATATGGACCGCATTATCATCAGCCCCAGCAAATACGTGCAAGGCAACGGGGCCCTCGCCAATATCGGCAACTACGTTAAAGCGCTCGGCAGCAAGCCGCTCATTCTGGCCGACGCCTTCGTCACCAAGCTGGTGGGCGATACCGTGGCCACCAGCTTCCACGGCGCAGGCATCAAGCCGGAGTTCGACTGCTTCAACGGCGAGTGCTCCCGCCCCGAGATCGACCGCCTGCTGGCCCGCTGCAACCAGACCCAGTTTGACGTCATCATCGGCATCGGCGGCGGCAAGACGCTGGATACCGCCAAGTCGGTCGCCTTCTACCAGAAAGTGCCGGTGGTCATAGTGCCCACAATCGCCTCCACCGATGCCCCCACCAGTGCGCTGGCGGTCATCTACACCCCGGAAGGGCAGTTCAGCGAATACCTGATGATCCCGACCAACCCCAACATGGTCATCATGGATACCGGCGTGATCTCCCGCGCTCCGGTGCGGCTCTTGGTCTCCGGCATGGGGGATGCACTCTCCACCTACTTCGAGGCCCGTGCCAACAAGGTGTCCGGTTGCCAGACCATGGCCGGTGGTGCCTCCACGCTGGCGGCGCAGGCCATCGCCGAGCTCTGCTACAAGACCCTGCTGGCCGATGGCTACAAGGCCAAGCTGGCGGTGGAACAGGGGCTCTGCACCAAGGCGGTGGAGAACATCATCGAGGCCAACACCTACCTGAGCGGTATCGGCTTCGAGAGCAGCGGGCTGGCCGCCGCCCACGCCATCCACAATGGTCTGACCCAGCTCGCCGAGTGTCACCACCTCTACCACGGTGAGAAAGTGGCGTTCGGTACCCTGGTGCAGCTGGTGCTGGAGAACGCGCCGATGGCGGAGATCGAGACAGTGCTGGGTTTCTGCCGCTCGATCGGTCTGCCGACCAACCTGCATATGATGGGGGTCAAGGAGCTGGATATGGCGCGCCTGATGGATGTGGCCAAAGCCTCCACCGCCGAGGGCGAAACCATTCACAACATGCCGTTCAAGGTCACCGCCGAGGATGTGCTGGCGGCCATCGTCACCGCCCACCAGTTGGGGCTGTAATCGCGCCACTGCTGACCTTGCCATATAACACGGCCCCGCAACTGCGGGGCCGTTTCATTTTCAGCGGGCCGGTTCGCAACGGCCTGAATAACCGTCAGCCGTGATAGTCGGCGGGATCGATCTCAAGCAGTTTCAGTCGCCGCCACAGGGTAGTGCGACTGATGCCAAGATGTTGGGCCATCTGGCTCACCTGCCCCTTGCAGGCGTGAGCGCAGCGCAAGATGGCTTGCCGCTCCAGCTCCGCCAGCGTGAGCAGCGGTTGCCCCACCACCTCGTCCGCCACCCGCTGATAGCCGTGCCGAATGGCAGCGGGCAGCGCCTCCGGCGGGATCGGCCCCTGACCGGCGTGAAGCAGCGCATGCTCGACGGCGCTGCGCAGCTCCCCCAGATTGCCGGGCCAGGGATAGGCGAGCAGACAATCGAGGGCCGCCGGACTGAACTGGCGCACCGGCTCGCGCCCCTGCGCCGCCAGCTGCTGGCTGATCAGGCCCGGCAGATCGGCCGCGCGCTCCCGCAATCCCGGCAGCCACAGCTCGCACGCCTGCAAGGCATAGAGCAGCTGGCGGCCAAACAGCCCCTCCTGCACCAGCTGCTCCAGCGGGGCGCTGCTGGTGGCGATGATCCGCACCTTGAGCGGCAGGATACGGGCCGAATCGAAGCGCTGGATGCGGCCGGTCTTGAGCAGTTGCAGCAGCGCCGCCTGCATGGGGGCGGAGAGGCACTCCACCTGCTCCAGCACTAACGTGCCACCGTGGGCCAGCTCGAACTTGCCCGCCCGCTCCTGCCCCGCCTCGTCGGAGCCCATCAGCTCCAGCGCCATCCGCTCGCTCGGCAGCGCCTTGCAGTTGAGGGTAATGAGCGGCCCGGCGGCCCGCTCGCTGCCAAAATGGATCGCCTCCGCCAGCTGGGCCTTGCCCACCTCCTCCTCGCCGCGCAGCAGGATCGGCCCCTGACTCTGGGCCGCCTGCCGGGCGTAGCGCAGCAGCTTGCGCATGGCGCTCGACTCCCCCACCAGTGCCGACAACTCGGGCACCGTCTGGCGCAGCTGATGGATGGCCCGCAGCCGATCGACCGGGTGCAGCAGGGCGATAAAGCTGACCCCCTCCGGCCCCGGCAACGGCTTGAGGCTCACCAGCGCATTGATAAACTCCCCCTCCTGCGCGCCGAGCCGCTCCAGCGTCACCTCCACATGGCTGAGCGGCGTCTGCCCCCTGATGGCCAGCTGCAACCGCTGGGGCAACAGCAGGTGCTGCTCCAGCGGCTGACCGAGACAGAGCGCCGGATCGAGCCGCAGCCGTTGGGCCGCCAGCGCGTTGAGGTAACGCAGCCGCCCCTGCGGATCCCAGGCCAGTACGCCGTCATCCATGCCATCGAGCAGGGCGTAGAGCTCGCTCAGGTGGTGCTGGGACTCCTGCATCAGGGTCTCCATCTGCAGCAGATGGGCCAGCTCGCGCCCGGCGCTGACGGTGAGCGCCAGATCGCCGGCGCTCGCCTCCTCCACCTTGCAGATCAAGGCGATGATAGCGACCTGACGGCCATTGCTGTTGTAAACCGGACTGGCGCAACTGTGCCACGGGTGCAGGGTCTGGTTGAAGTGCTGGGGGCCACTGACGCAGAGCGGCACTCCCTCCAGCGCCGCCAGATTGATGGCATTGGTGCCGATGCGACCCTCGCTGAAGAAGGCGCCGGGGCCAAACCCCAGCGCCGCCAGCTCGCGCAGGGTGTCGGGGTGACCGGTCTGTGCCAGCAGGCAGCCGCTCTCGTCGGTGAGCAGCAGGGCGCAGGGGCGCCCCTCCATGAATTCGTAGAGATCCTCGAGCGCCATCTCGCCGGTGGTGAGCAGGTCGCGCTTGCGCTGGCGCAGGCTCTGCAAAGTCTGCCCCTTGGCGCTGTGGGGCGGATGCCAGAGGGTGGCACTGGTCTGGTGGGCGCAGCGCAGCCAGGATGCCTGCAGATAGTCAGGCCAAGAGAGCAGCGGCTGAAGGTCAGATGGCATGGTCACAGCAATATCCGGCAAAAAGATAAGCCGTCATTTAACCACGCCCTCCCCGCAGATTCAGTGACCTGCCTCAGAGGGTGGCAACCACAGCGCCAGAGATGTAGTCCGTAACACATGCATAACGGGGCCCTCGCGAGCCCCGTTGCCACATCGTTTATATCGCCTCCTTGGCAATTCAAGGGGCCATGGCTACATCAGCATCGACTTCACGCAGGTACAGTGTTGTGAGTGGATCCGTGTCACTCCAGCGGCGAAATGTCATGATCCCTTTCACCGGGTCAACACTGTCAAGCGAAGTAATACGTTGCTCCCAGCAGGTCCACCAGGCACAGGGTTCCGAACCTATTCCTTTCAGGAGTACCAGAGAAGCCATGCCACCCGCCTGTTGTAACAACAGGTCCTGTGTGCCGACACGCTGACCATTCACTGTCATTTTTTGTTTGCCAGAGGCACCAAGCCAGCCGTCGTTTGTCACCAGGTAGCCTTTGAACCCGGTGGTAAACAGAGGACCAGACAGCGCAACTTGGTCATAAACCCCCAATCCGGGCAGCTCAGCAGCAGTAATTTGTGCAAAACTCTTACCTTGTGCCAGCAGCGCGAGAACTTTACCTGGGAGATCGAGCACCTCTTGGCTACCCCACTCGGCAAAGTTATGCCCTATCCACCACCCTTTCATTGCATCCCCATCAACTTTGTGACGACGCATGACCTTGAACTCCTGACCAATATCGTCACGGTTGAAGTCATATCCATCCAGCGCAATGTGCTGCCAGGTAACATGGATCTGATGCTCGTCGGAAGAAACTTCTTTTTGTTTTGCTTTGTACTGGTGAAACAGGTAGCCATCCGGGTGCGTATCATCGATCTTGCGCAGCTGTTTCTCCTCATCCAGCAAATAGCGCTTCCCTTCGGTGGTTAACTGTTGCAGCCCATCTCCCAAGGGGACATGTTCGACTACAGTTTCGTACCAGTAAGGTAAACGAGTGCCAGTGTGGAAGTTGTAATCAGCATACTCTTCGAACGAGTCATCAAGAGGGTTGGCCCAGACAATTTTGCCAGACTCATAACGTGTCGTGCCATTTTGGCGGCTGAGCAGTGACTCTCGCTGATTGATGGTGCCATCAGCGTTCCAATCATTCTCATATGTGGTACGTACACCATCAGAGTCTTTAACGTAATGCTCCAACCGGCGGAAACCGGGTTGTCCCGGATTGTCCAGCTTGAACCAGTTACGAGTCGGGGCATCGGTTTTGTACTCAATCATCTCGATGTCGTGGCCTGTGGCATTGCCAGTTTTCGTCCACATCTGAACAAAATCGATAGTGCTGTAATCCTGTGCTGCGAACTCAGTTCGCAAGTCTCGCCCTTCATTTATCCGGGTGGGATCATTGCACTGATATTCATTCAGCTCTTTGCAGTTGGTGTCCTCGTCAAAATATTCCACCCACTTGGTGTCATTCCCCACACTCAGCGATTGCCCCTTGAAGTTTCGCTCGCCATCTTTGTTAAAGTCATGTTCCCATTTGGCATAGCGCTCGATAGTTCCGTCAGCTTTACGTGTGGTCTCCAGGCTCCATGTGGTAGCGATCAGTGGCTTACCATTGTATCTCTCATAATCGTTGGCATTTTTATCCCAGTAATATTTGGTCCCCTGGCTTACCTCGACACCGCCCTCAGTTTTACGGGTGGAAAACTCGATGGTGAATGTTGCCTTATGAGTGTTGTAGTCGATTTCACTCTTCAGGGTGGGATTGCCCTGAACAGTGATTTGTTCATCCGTCAATTTGTCGTAAATAGCTGTAGCTTCACCGGTTTTATTGTTCAGCGCCAAAAGCAGGACATCCTGTTTGTCTGCCTCTGCAGGCAATGAGGCTGGCAGGGCATCGGCGATCACTTTGGCAATAAACAGTGCCCGACCATCTCCCAATGCGACAAAGTCTGCATCCAGCATGGTCGAGGAAATACCAAGCCTCTGGGCCAGCACCTCCCGAGCCTGTACCGGGTCGTTATATTTCAGTGTTTCGAGATACAGTAACGTGGTCAGAGGCGATACGATTCTTACTGTACCACTGCTGCCTGAGCCTGCAGGAGCAATCATAGTAAAGGCGGTGTCAACCGGTCCCCGTTCCAGATCTACTGTTTCACCGAGAATGGTTTCCACATACACATTGGCGCTCAATTGGCCTGGCTCAAGAGTGAACAGAGCTCTCCCCTCGCTATCTGACTTGGCGAAAGGCTCTGCTGCATCACGCAGGCTATTTCCATTAAGATCGACCCACACCAGAGCACCCTGTAACACACCATCAATTGCTCTTATCTGAAGCGTGGTTTTAGTCTCTGGTGGCGTTGTACTGTCACTACTACTGTCTCCGCCACCACAACCGGCAAGCGCGGTAATGATGCTTGCTGCCAGCCATGATTTAGTAAAAAGTTTCATACGTCCCCCAGTCCCTGACTTTTTATATTGCTTGCTGTCATCCATGGCAGATACATCGACAGACCCCTTGTAATACTTGATAGGCCGCTTTAACGACTGTGTTGGTTATAGGCGCCTGGTGAACAAACCGCATCCCCCTATCGGGGGAGCGGTTGCGTGTGAGGGGAGAGAAAATAGCGGTGTGCTTAATGAGATATATTGAACAGCAAGTTAAGTAGATCGTTTTGATTATTAGTGTCGGTTTTATGCAACAGTGTTTTTATTTGGCTTTTTACAGTCTCTAAAGAGACCCCTCGAAGGCGAGCGACCTCTGCTCCGGTCAGACCACGCGAGAGCAGGGTAAGTACATCCTGTTCGCTCTTGGTCAAACAATAAAGTAGCTCCATACGTTGCAGGTGCCGTTCATGCTCCCATCGAGGATCAATCAACATCAATTCAAACCATCCGCTGGGCTCTGGCAGTGGAGTCCATTCGAGGATCACCTGATGAGACTCTGACAGAGACAGAACAAGACGCCCTTCAGTTCCACGGCTCAACGATTCCCGCCAAAGAGGTCGCCAGCGAGAAGGGATGACCAGTTGATGGTCAACAGGGTTCTGTGTGATGTGATATTCACCTAGCGCCTGCTGCATGGCGCGATTGGTCAATTGTAGATGCCCATATTGATCCACTACAGCGCGTGGGCGATTATCACGCTCCAGCAGTGCCGTCAGTAGTATACGTTCCTCATTGAACCTCTGACGTCGACGATAACTTCTGGCCCAGCAGCCAAGTCCGTTGGAGAGCCATTGCAACATCTGTTGCTCAGCCGGAGTGAAAGGGGGTTGAGTCTTATCCCGATGGAGGGTGATCGCAAACTCGTCCCGGGTACTCAGAGGAACCAGAATGCACAGGGCATAACGAGCTTGAAAACGCGGCACCATCTCTTCCTTGAACACTGGATTGTCGATGCGCTCAAAGTTCAAGAGTTGATCAACGATGGCCGCCTTGCCAACCAGCATGTGCTGCATATAGGTGTTGAGAAAAACATCATCAGCCATGCGTTCAAAATAAAAGGCCAGATCAGAGCGAGAATAGCTTTTGGTCCAGACGATGGCATCTTCAGGGGTTTGTCTGGGGGCCAATACCACGCTAGCAGCGGATGCATTGAACAGAGATCTCAACTCATCAAATATTTTGCACAGGAGGTCATAGTCTTGCTCAGCCTCGTAGAGACGCCCCTGCAATTCCAGTAACTTCGAGATATAAATTGCCATACACACCAACCTCCATTGTCAGCGTGATGATATGGGACTCTACCTATTTTGGCGGATACAGGACCCGGTGACAGAGAGGCTGTGTATTTATGTGATCTGTGGCGAAAGATATCTGGTCAGATTATTGAAAATTGCCTCTTCTCATCATGAAGGCCTCATTGGAGGCATAGCGGGCAGTGCCAACCCATCTGACAGAAACCCATCCCACCCAATTTTTCAGACGACATCGAGCCTACGTCACCTAGCACACAACTTAGCCAGAATGGCTATCCCGATTCAGTGACCTGCCTCAGAGGGTGGCAAGCCCGTCATCTTCCCGGTCCGGTTCACCGTCGGCAAATTGCTGGCCGAGCCAGTGATAGAAGGCGCGGCACTCCGGCATCCCCTCGCTCTCCTGATGCACCAGCAGATCCCACTGCGGCCCCTTGACCCGACGGGTGGAGAGCGGCAACAGCAACCCCTGCTGACGAGCGGGACGGGAGAGCAGTTCGCTCACCAGCGCCACACCGAGTCCGGCGCTGGCCGCCTCCAGCAGCAGGCCGGGATCGGAGAAGTTGAGTCCCCGGGTCTGCAGGTGCAGATCCTCTCCCCCTCTCAGCGTCCAGTGATGCCAATCCAGCTCCCGCTCGCCATGCAGGGTGGTGCGCTCCTCCGCGGGCCGTGACAACACGGTTGCGGTAGCCACCGGCAGCAAGCGATCTGCCAGCAGGTGCTGATGGCGACACTCGGCCTGCGGCGCGAGATCCCAGCGCAGGGTGAGATCAATGGTCTGCTCGGCCATGTCGGGCTCTTCGTCGCTGGTAAACAGCCAGAGATCGATATCGGGATGCTGGCGATGAAACTCCCCCAATCGCGGCAGCAGCCAGTGGCGGGCGATGGCGGTGCTGGTGTTGAGCACCAGCTGGTTCGGTTTGCGGTACTGCTCCAACCGCTGGATCCCCATCGCCAGCTGCAACAGCACGCTCTGGGTGGTCTCCAGCAGATCCTGCCCCGCATCGGTCAGCGCGACCGAGCGCCCCTGCCGGTGAAACAGCGGCTGGCCGAGTAGCTCCTCCAGCGAGCGGATCTGCTGGCTGATGGCGGACTGGGTCAGGTGCAGCTCCTGCGCCGCCTGATGAAAACTACCGAGTCTGGCCGCCGCCTCAAAGCCCCGCAGCACGTTGAGCGGGGGCCACTGCTTGAACACCATTGATTAGCTCCACTTATCACTTTTACGGAAAATCGATCGTTTGTTCGCCGCCACGGCCACGGATAGTCTATTACTCAACGCAATTCGATTAACAGCGCTTGTCACTTCCGGTCAATCAGCGACAGCAAAGAGCGCCCTCATTCAAGGAGTTTTCCATGCCATCCCGACGCAACGTATTGAAACAGCTGGCGGCCATCGGCGTGCTGGCCGGGCTCAGCAACCTGCCGGGCAAGGTGTACGCGGCCAGCGGCAATGCCGATGAGGATGCTGCCAACACCAGCGGCAAGCAATTCCATATGCCCGATGAAGCCGCTCCTCAGGCGCAGGTCTGGGTCGCCTTTGCCGCCAGTGCCGATATCTGGGGTCGCGACTACAAGGAGGTGCAGACCACCATCGGGCGGCTGGTTCAAGCCATGACCCCTTACACCAAGGTGAGCGTGCTCTGCCGCGAAGAGGAGGAGGCGCTGGCCCGCAAGCTCTGTGGCGAGCAGAACACCCGCTTTATCGTCGCCGAGCTGGACGATATCTGGCTGCGCGATACCGGCGGCGTCTTCGTTCAGAACGGCGAAGGGGAGCTGGGGCTGGTGGATTTCAACTTTAACGGCTGGGGTGACAAGCAGGAGTACGAACAGGATGCGGGCGTCGCCGAGCTGGTCAGCAAGCAGGCGGATGCTCACTATCTGCAGAGCACGCTGACTGGCGAGGGGGGCGGCATCAAGGTGGATGGCAACGGCACCGCCATCATGACCGAGAGCTGCTGGCTCAACAGCAACCGCAACCCGGGGGTGAGCAAGGCGCAACTGGAGGCGGAGCTGAAAGCCAATCTGGGGCTGCGCAAAATCATCTGGCTGCCGGGTATCAAGGGCAAGGACATCACAGATGCCCACGTCGACTTCTACGCCCGCTTTGTGCGCCCCGGGGTGGTGGTGGTCAATCTGGACAACGATCCGGAATCTCACGACTACGAGGTGACCCGCCAGCATCTGGCCATCCTCAAGCAGGCCACCGATGCGGACGGCAACAAGCTGGAGCTGCATATGTTGCCGCCCCCGCTCGATGTGCGGGATAACCGCTTTAGCCGCAGCCGCGACTTTGCCGCCGGTTATATCAACTATCTGCCGATCAATGGTGCGGTGATCGCCCCCGAGTTTGGCGACAAGGCCGCCGACCGCTACTGCCATGATCTGCTGGCCAGGCTCTACCCCGGCCGCCAAATCGTGCAGATCAATATCGATCCGGTGGCCGCCGGTGGCGGCGGCATTCACTGCATCACCCTCCACCAGCCAGCCTGACCCTCCCCTACCCACTGATAACCCGGGGCGTTGCCCCGCCACGGGTTATTTATCCATACCATTTCTGTTAACCAGGGCCCCTGACCCGCTGCCGTTCGGCATATTGGCCAGCATGCCGTATGGGATGTCACCTCACTCACACTCCTGTGTAATTCAAGAAGCTGAGGGTGAGTGGCACTTTCCATTGCCACTCCAGAAGTGTATTTTCTTTAATGGAAAATAGAGTTAGCAAACCACTTTTACTATCTGTAACGCTTAGTGAACGAGACAGTTTGCCATGGCATCGGCATTACGGTGCTTAAACCTTAACATGGCGTTAATGCCTATCTGGAGTTATGAGTGTTCCGAAAGATTCTATTTGCCATAGTTTTCTTTATCCTGATTGCTCCAGTAGCTACTTATGCATTTCAATTTGGTATCGGCTTTTGGGAAAAACCGGAAGAGTGGTCTGATTTGGGAGGGTATATTGGTGGAGTTTACACACCCATTTTAACTCTGTTAACGTTGTCTGTATTATGCGTGCAAATATACTTGCAAATGGCCCAACATCGGCAGCACTTAGTGAGTCTTCAAGAAACCCAGCTAACTGAGTATTTGGGTGAATTGAACAATGAATTGGATAAAGAAGTGGGTGAGGGTCTTACACTCCGTAGCTACTTGATCGGCACATACAACACTTTAAACAGCAGTGAGCTAAATAGCATTGACTTGGCTGTTGTCAATCAACTAAACCAAGCTCATCACAAACTCTATTCAATGTGGTCAGGAGCCATGGCATGTTTGTTATATATAAAAACATGTTCAAACATTAAAAGCCTTGAATCTACTCACTATCCGATCCAGAAAAACAAAATCATTGCTTACATGGGGCCACAAGTGTGTAGCTCCTTAGATAAGCATAATTATGCCATACAACTATTACTTAGTTCATTAACCAGAACCGAGAAAATACACAATATAGAATATGAGTTTTGGATAGATAAATCGCAGCCATGAACACGGGTAGCCCGTAGGTTCGATTAGCCGCAAGGCTTAATCGGACGTTCGCGTCAATCAATTCTCCCGCTATAACGGCCACCCTGACAGGCCGCCGCTGACTCACGGAGACAGCCGTAACATTAGGACACCCACTTTCCTGAGAAAGCCGTTGTATCGCCAGCACGGCCAGGATGGATGTCCTTTTTTATCGCTCTTTTATCGATAGTATGTTTCGAAAAATTCACGCCAACATAGCAAAGCATTTCAGAATGATTCGCAACACTTGGCATTTTCGGTGTAAGGTTGGGTTTCGTGTTTACGGTGCAATGGTTTAGGTTAGGTGGCGGCGTAGCTCACCCATTAATATGGCATTATCTCGTTTTAAAGGATTAGACATGATTAAGCTCAGACCCATGATCTCAAGTGAATATCCAGCATATTGCGATTATTTTATTGATGATTACAGCCGTGAGATAGCTGATAATTATGGCCACTCAATAGATAGAGCGATAGAGTTAGCCAATCAGGAGCTTCTTCGCAGCTTTCCTAATGGCTTGGAAAGCGATAAGCATGAATTATTGTGCATCGAATCAGATTCAGAACTAGTTGGTTATTTGTGGCATTCGATTAACGCCGATGATAAATCCACGTTTATTTATGACTTCTTCATTTTCTCAAATCGTCGCAATAACGGTTATGGGAAATTGGCAATTTCTGCGTTTGAATCAAAATTAGCATCAATTGGGATTGAGCAAATTAAATTACGAGTGGCGTACCATAATCAAAGAGCGTTAAAACTGTATCAAGATGTTGGCTTTGCCATTTCTGGCTACAATATGTCAAAGAAGATAGGCTTAAATTAGGAAACCCACCTTTCTGAACAAACTCCGTATAGCCAGCCTGTAGGTTCGATTAGCCGCCAGGCGTAATCGGACGTTCGCGCAAATCAATTCGCCCGCTATCACGGCCCTTAACCATCCCCTCATATGAGCGAGGCGTGGCGCGGCTTCTGAGGTATGATCGCCATCCTTGACCAGCTAATACC
>NZ_JAPDCD010000055.1:0-22040 GCF_027705695.1 Aeromonas sp. QDB62
AAGACAACAAGCCAGCCTTGAATCTTACATCCGAAGAGCAAGCCGTGATAATGCTGGCTTAAACCGATCTCAGGTTAATCAGTTAAGTGCCCCGGCCCAGAAATCTGCTGGCCGGGGCATTTTTTTCGGTTAGAATCGGCGCCTCATGGCATCAGGTGCACTATATGTTGTGTTATTTATTTTAAATGGCACCATTGGTTGTGTTCTGTGCTGTTGTCATGATGTTGATGCATTCACATAAGGTTGATTGAAAATGGCTAAATCGAACCCGGTGCTGGAGAGTGAGCTTGGCTCCCGCCTTATTCCCATGCAGGAAACGTCCCTCGAGATCTGGGATAGCAAGTATCGCCTCAAGAGCAAGGATGGCACTCCCATCGACAGCTCTATCGACGAGACTTACCAGCGGGTAGCTCGTGCGTTGGCCGAGCAGGAGCTGGAACCGGAAGCCTGGTATGAGCCGTTCCTGTGGGCGCTGCGCAATGGTGCCATTCCGGCTGGCCGCATCACCTCCAATGCGGGGGCTTTTGAGCACAAGCCTGCCACTTCAACCATCAACTGCACTGTATCCGGCACCATCGAAGATTCGATGGACGATATCCTCGGCAAGGTGCACGAGGCTGGTCTGACCCTTAAAGCCGGTTGCGGTATTGGTTATGACTTCTCGACCCTGCGCCCGCGTGGTGCCTTTGTCTCCGGTGCCGGTGCCTATACCTCCGGCCCGCTCTCCTTCATGGATATCTATGACAAGATGTGTTTCACCGTCTCGTCAGCCGGTGGTCGTCGCGGCGCCCAGATGGGCACTATGGATATTCGCCATCCCGATGTGATCGAGTTTATTCAGGCCAAGCGTGAAGATGGCCGTCTGCGCCAGTTCAACCTCTCCCTGCTGATCACCGAAGATTTCGTCAAGGCGGTGAAAGAGGATGCGCCCTGGTCGCTGATCTTCCCCTATACCACCAAAGAGGTGGAGCGGGACGGCATTGCGTTGGACGATCCCGCTCAGGTGCTCTGGGCCGACTGGCCCAACAAGGAAGGGGTAGTGTTCAACGAGTTGGGGCAGGTCGCCTGCAAGGTCTACAAGACCATGCCAGCCCGCAAGCTGTGGAATGTCATCATGACCTCCACCTATGACTATGCAGAGCCCGGCTTCATCCTGATCGACAAGGTCAATCAGATGAACAACAACTGGTTCTGTGAAGAGATCCGCGCGACCAACCCCTGTGGTGAGCAGCCGTTGCCGCCTTACGGTGCCTGCCTGCTTGGCTCGGTCAATCTGACCAAGTTTGTGCGCGACCCTTTTACTGAAAACGCTGCGTTCGATTGGCAGGCGTTTCGCAAGGTCGTGGCTATCTTTACCCGCATGCTCGACAACGTGGTGGAGATCAACCAGCTGCCGCTGGCCAAACAGCGCGAGGAGATCACAGCCAAGCGCCGTCACGGCATGGGTTTCCTGGGGCTTGGTTCGACCCTGACTATGCTGCAGATCAAGTACGGCTCTGCGGCATCCGTGGCCTTTACCGAGCAGGTATCCCTGGAGCTGGCGATGACCGGCTGGCAGGAGTCCCTGCGTCTGGCTAGGGAGAAGGGCCCGGCGCCCATCATGGAGCAGGAGTTCGAAGTGACCGGCAAGATGCTGCGTCTGCGCCCGGAAATGGCAGCTGATGGCATCAAGGTGGGTGACAAGGTGAAGGGCAAGGTGCTGCACGCGCGCTATAGCCGCTATATGCAGCAGGTTGCCGAGGTGGATCCTGCGCTGGTCGCCGAGCTGGCGGAAGTGGGCGGGCGTTTCACCCACCACAGCAGCATTGCACCCACCGGCACCATTTCGCTGTCACTGGCCAACAACGCCAGCAACGGCATCGAACCGAGCTTTGCCCACCACTACAGCCGCAACGTCATCAAGCCGGGCAAGAAGAGCAAGGAGAGCGTGGATGTCTACTCCTTCGAGCTGCTGGCCTATCGCGAGCTGGTGAACCCGGCTGCTATGCCTTACAGCGAAGAGGAGGCGAGCCGTCTGCCGGACTATTTCATTACTGCCGACGACATCAGCCCGGCCCAGCACGTGGACATTCAGGCGGCGGCCCAGCGCTGGATCGACTCCTCCATCTCCAAGACCGCAAACGTGCCGACCGATTTCCCGTTCGAGCAGTTCAAGGGCATCTACATGTATGCCTCGGACTCCGGCCTCAAGGGCTGCACCACCTTCCGCTTCAATCCCGAGGCCTTCCAGGGCGTGCTGGTGAAGGAGAAGGATCTGGAGAACACCCTCTATGAGTTCACTCTGGAGGATGGCTCCGTCATCTCCGTCAAGGGGAACGAAGAGATTGAATACGATGGCGAGCTGCACACTGCCGCCAACCTCTACGACGCCTTGAAAGAAGGCTATTACGGTAAATTCTGAGAACGACATTATGGTCAAGAAGATCGACAAGAAAATCGTCGCCTACAAGGTGCGTACCAAGGATGAGCCGCAAGAAGATCTCTCTGCGCAGGATGACGTGGTGCACATGCACGAAACCGTGCTGCGCCCGGAGCGACTGATGGGCACCACCTACAAGCTGAAGACGCCGGAGCATGTCTCCGAGCACTCGTTGTTTATCACCATCAACGACATCATTCTCAACGAGGGCACGGTTCATGAAACCCGCCGTCCGTTCGAGATCTTCATCAACTCCAAGAGCCTGGAGCACTACCAGTGGATCGTGGCGCTGACCCGCATCATCTCGGCGGTATTCCGCAAAGGTGGGGATGTCACCTTCCTGGTGGAGGAGCTGCGCTCGGTGTTTGATCCCAAGGGTGGATACTGGAACAAGGGCAAGTACGTTCCATCGCTGATCGCCGAAATTGGCAACGTGATCGAGAGCCATCTCACCGAGATCGGCATGCTCAAGGCAACCGGACTGGACGAGCATCAGCAGGCGTTTCTGGCCGAGAAGCAGGCCGAGCTGAAGGCGGCTCAGGACGCCGAAGAGCAGCAGGCGAACAGTGGTTTTCCGGCCAATGCCGCGCTCTGCTACAAGTGCCACACCAAGGCGCTGGTGCTGAAGGATGGCTGCATGACCTGCCTCAACTGCGGCGACTCCAAGTGCGGTTAACAGGCATTCCTGAGTAGCTGAACGATAGAGAAAAGACCGGCCACAGCGCCGGTCGTTTCATTGCTGTTTTTATGCGCAATCAAATCAGGCGGCCCAGTGATTTGTTGCGTGATAGTAAAATCGGGCGTAGCGTTGAGGGTAATAAAACTGTCACGGCCGTGTGGTTTCAATGACATCTGAGATTCACACACGTGGCACCTTCAGTGCCAAGGAGGATGCTTATGGACAATACGGACCGAAAGCTGTTTATCCTGGATACCAACGTTCTGCTTCACGAACCCCTCGCTATCTACTCCTTCAAAGAGCACGACGTGCTCATCCCCATGACGGTGCTGGAAGAGCTCGATAACATCAAGGATCGCAACAAGGATGTCAGCCGCGACGCGCGGGTGGCCATTCGTGCGCTGGAAGATGTGTTCCGCGATGCAACCCCGGATCAGATCACCCAGGGCGTTCCGCTGGCTGGCGAAGCGAGCGGTAATATCTGCATCTTCAGCGATCACCATCTGCCGCAGGATGCCGAGGTCTTTACCGACAAGGAGGCCGACAACCGCATCATCAATGCGGCTCTCTATCTGCAAAAGCATGAGTTGAAGCGTCAGGTGGTGCTGGTCACCAAAGACATCAACATGCGCCTCAAGGCCAAAGGGGCCGGACTTGCTCATGTTGAAGATTACCGCAGCGATCAGCTGATCGATGATATCCGCCTGCTTGCCAAAGGCTTTCAGGTGGTGCCCGGCAGCTTCTGGGAGCGGGTTGGCGAGTGCGAGAGCGAGACCCATGGCCGCGACACCATCCATGTGATCGATGCCAATCTGCTGGAAGGGGTTCACGTAAACCAGTATCTGGTGGATGAAGAGAACTTCTTCGCCGCCCGGGTACTCAGCCAGGATGGCAACAAGATCCGCATCAAGGATCTGGGGCGCGAGCGGCTGATGTCCCGCAAGGCGTGGGGTGTCCATCCCAAGAACGTCTATCAGGGGATGGCGCTGGATGCCCTGCTCGATCCGCACATCGATCTGGTGATCCTGACCGGCCCGGCCGGTTGCGGCAAGACCCTGCTGGCGATGGCGGCGGCGCTGGAGCTGGTGATTGAGAAGGGCATTTACGAGAAGGTGATCGTCACCCGGAATACCCCGGAAATTGCCGAGAGCATCGGCTTCCTGCCCGGCACCGAAGAGGAGAAGATGATGCCCTGGTTGGCGGCGGTGACCGACACACTGGAGGTGCTGCACAAGCAGGACGAGAACATGAGCGGCTCGCTCAGCTACATCATGGAGAAGGCCAATATCCAGTTCAAATCGGTCAACTTCATGCGCGGGCGCAGCATCCAGAACACCTTCGTGCTGCTGGATGAGTGCCAGAACCTGACCGCTTCCCAGATCAAGACCATCATCACCCGCTGCGGCGAGGGCACCAAGATCGTCTGCTCCGGTAACCTGGCCCAGATCGACTCTAACTACTTGAGCCCGGTGACCTCGGGTCTCACCTACATCGTCGAGCGTTTCAAGGATTTCGACGGCAGTGCCAACATCTTCCTCAATGGCGTGGTGCGCAGCCGACTGGCCTCGTTCGCCGAGGAAAATCTCTGATTTAACTGACCATCTTCATATGAAAAAGGGGAAGCCAAGCGGCTTCCCCTTTTTTGATCCCGTCGCCGGTCATGAGCCCTGCGTACGACCCAGATAGCGCAGTAGCCCGGGATGATCGCTGTGTTGCAGGATGTCCGGTTTGCCTTGCAGGGCGATGCGCCCCTCGTCGACAAACAGCACCTGATCGGCGATGAGCTGGGCATCTTCCGGATTGTGGGAGACCATCAGCACGGTAATGCCCTGCTCGCAGGCGAGGCGGGCCACTTCGGCCAGCATCTCCCGGCGCAGGGCGGGATCGAGGGCCGAGAAGGGTTCATCCAGCAGCAACAATGGTTTGCCTCGCACCAACGCGCGAGCCAGCCCGACTCGCTGTTGCTGGCCGCCGGAGAGCTGTTCAGGCTGGCGGTTGAGCATCTCGCCAAGACCAACCCGCCCGGCTGCATCGATCACCTGTGCCCGCTGGGCGGCACTCAGGCGCAGACCCGGGTGCAGGCCGATAGCGATATTGTCAAAAACCGACAGGTGGAGGAAGAGGTTGTGATCCTGAAAAAGGGTGGTGACCGGTCGCTCGGCTGGGCCCAGCGGCAGCAGATCTTCGCCATCGAAACTGAGGCGGCCCGATTCCACCGGCACGAAACCGGCGATCATCCCGAGCAGGGTCGACTTGCCCGCGCCGCTTGGGCCAATCAGTGCGGTGATCTCCCCTTTGGGCAGGGTCGCGCTGAAGCTGACGCGCCAGTCTGGGTAGCTGGTCACCAGCGTATCAATGTTCAGCATGTTTTCCTCCAAGCCCCCGTTCCACCAGCCAGAACAGGGAGAAACAGAGTGTCAGCAGCAGCAGGGCAGTGGCGGCTGCCTCGGTCAGGCGATAGCTGCCGAGCTGTTGATAGAGCAGCCAGGGCAGGGTGGTGAGCTCCTGACTGCCAAACATGGCGATAGCGCCGAGATCCCCCAGCGAGAGGATCATCGACAGCGCCATCGCCAGTGCCAGCGGGCGGCGCAGCAGCGGCCACTCCACCAGTCGCAGGCGATGCAGGCCGCGTACCCCCAGGCTGTCCGCCAGCCGGTCGTATTGGCGTACCACCAACTGCATGGGGGCTGAGAGGGTGCGCATCACATAGGGCAGCGCCATCAGGGCGTTGACCAGTACTACCAGCCATGGGCCGAGTGCAAATACATCGGCAAAGGGCATAAACAGGATAAAGAGACCGGTAGAGAGCACCACGGCCGGGATCATCAGGATCACCGAACCGCTGGCCTCCCACAGGGCGGCAGCCCGCCGCTGGCGGGTGCGCACCTTGAGGTGACGGCTGGTGAGTAGCAGGCCGCTGCCGAGCAGGGTCGCCAGGGTGCCTGCCGCCAGTGCAATCAGCAGCGACTGACCGCTCGCCAGCCACAACTTGCTTGAGGTTAGCGCAGTCAGCAGGCCGGGATGGAGGCCTGCCACCACGATGGCCAGCAGGGGCGGCAGAAAGATGGCGAGCCCGATGCAGAGCGAGAAGAGATCCACCACGGCCGTGCCCGGCTGATGGCGATCCGGCCGCAGGCAGGGGCGACGGGGGGTCACCCTGCTGGCCGGGGTGCTCTGCAGCTTGTGTTGCAGGGCGAGCAGGGCGGCGGTCAGGATCAGCTGCACCAGCGCCAGTCCGCCTGCGGTGGCGAGATCGAAGTCAAAGCGCAGCGCCTGATAGACGGCCACCTCCAGCGTGGTGGACTTCGGCCCGCCCCCCAGCGCCAGCACCGTGGTGAAGCTGGTGAAGCAGAGCATGAAGATGAGGCTGGCAAGCCCCGGCAATATACCGCGAATGAGCGGCCACTCCAGCAGCCGGAAGATATGGGATGAGCGCATGCCGAGCTGGCTGGCGAGGCGCCAGCTTGATTCGGGAATGCTCTCTATGCTCTGCAGCATCAGGCGGGCCGCCAGCGGCATGTTGAAGAAGACGTGGGCCAGCAGGATGCCGAACAGGCCGTAGAGGTAGTTGCCGGGATCCAGCCCGAGTGACCGTAGCAGTTGCGGTAGCCACCCCTGTTTGCCGTGTACCGCTACTATGCCGAAGATGGCGATGATGACCGGCAGCACCAGCGAGAGGCCAAACAACTTGATCAGCAGGGTGCGGCCAACGAAGCGGCGCCGCGCCAATGCACGGGCCACCGGAATGGCAAGCCCCAGGCTCAGCAGGGTGGAGAGCAGCGCCTGCCCCAGACTGAAGCCCAGCACATGACGCAGATAAGGGTCTGCGAGCAGGGTGCGGGGCGCCAGCGAACCGGCCTGCCACAGCAGGGCCACGAGCGGCCCGAGGGATAACAGCAGGATCAACAGGGTGGCTGCACTGCCCGGCAACCACCAGAGGGGACGAGCCTGTGGTTTCAGATAACGGCTCACTGGGTGACGGCTTGCAGCCACTCGCGGATCCACCCTTTGCGATGGGCGGCAACCTCATCGCTGCTGAAGGCGAGCGGCTTGGCTACAGTGATCATCTGCTCGAAGCCCTTGGGCAACGGCGTGTCGATCACCGGATACATCCAGTTGCCGGTCGGGATTTCCTGCTGGAAGGCGGGGCTCACCATGAACTGCAGGAACTGGTCAGCCAGCTTCTCCTGTTTGGCGCTCTTCAGCTTGGCGGCCACTTCTACCTGACGGTAGTGGCCCTCCTCGAAGGCTGCTGCCTGATACTGGGGCTTGTTCTCGCCAATCAGGTGATAGGCCGGAGAGGTGGTGTAGGAGAGCACCATGTCCGCTTCGCCATCGAGGAACATGCCGTAGGCCTCTGACCACCCTTTGGTGACGGTGACCGTCTTTTTGGCAAGCTCGGCCCAGGCGGCAGGCGCCTTGTCGCCGTAGACAGACTTCATCCACAGCATCAACCCCTGCCCCGGGGTGGAGGTGCGGGGATCCTGATAGATCACCTTGAGATCGGGGCGCTCCACCAGCTCTTTCAGGCTCTTGGGGGGCTGCTTGAGCTTCTCCTTGTCATAGACAAAGGCGAAGTAGCCATAGTCGTAGGGGACGAAGGTGTCGTCCTGCCAGCCGCCCGGCACCTTGATGCCGTCGAGCTTGGCGGGATGGGGGGCGAACAGGCCGCTCTGCTTGGCTTCACTGATGAGGGCATCGTCGAGCCCCAGTACCAGATCAGCTTTGCTGTGGTTGCCCTCCAGCCGCAGCCGGTTGAGGATGGCCACCCCATCTTCGAGGGGAACCAGATTGAGGGTGCAGCCGCACTCTTTCTCGAAGGCTTGTTTGATCTTGGGCCCCGGCCCCCACTCGGCAGTGAAGGAGCTGTAGGTGTAGACGGTGAGGGTGTCGGCGGCGAACGCATTGGCCGACAGCAGGCCGGTGGTGACCAGCAGCAGGGTCTTCATGGGTGGCACTCCCTATTACTTGTTAATAACGAGGTGCCAGCGGGTGAGGGCGCAAAAAATGAGCGCCATGCCTCAAATTCCTCCGCCAGCATTATCTGGATCAGGTACACGGGTATAATCTCAGCGGTAAACCGCACCCCGTTTGAGAAACGAACCGCATTGTATTAACGTTCTTTTGGGTAGACCAGCACAATTGTGCAATACCCATGAGATGACGCCCACCCAACAGAGGATGTTCGCGTGCTTACCAATACCAAGGAAAGGCGTGCCTTTGCGCGCATGGTCATCAATGCTCCGGTCACCGTCTATCAACAGCAGCTGGTGCTGGAGGGGATCTGCCGGGATCTCAGTGCCAACGGCATGGGGATTGCGGTCTCTGAACACCAGCTCGATATCAATCAGCCCATCCGGATCAGTCTTGCCACCAACAACAACCTGTTGCCCCCCTTTGAAGCCCACGCCCGCATTATCCGGGTACTGGAGGAAGAGAGCGGGTTGCTGTTGGCGGTAGAGTTTCTGCCTCAGGGTTAATCCTTTTTCTCCCTATCAGCAGAGGGAGGGGATTACCCTTTTTCCTGAACCGGCTGCACACTCAACTGCTTGCTATCGACCAGCGTTTTGCTGGTCGATGCTATTTGGCCCGCAGGCAAGGTGGCGGGGCCGGTAGGTTCGATCAGCAGGTAGTTCTGCCCTTGCCAGTTGAGGGTCACATCCCCCGGCTTGGCGGGCAGGTCAACGGCCAGCAGGGCATGGCCGGGGACAAACACCATGGCCTGTTTCAGCTCGGGAAAGAGCTGGGCCAGCATGGCGGCCATCAGGGTTACCTTGCTGTCGCAGTCGCCCCGGTTCTGCTCCAAGACCTGACGGGGCGAGAGAAAACCCTTGCCCTGCCTTCCGTTTAGGTTATCGAGCTGCTGATAGGGGATACTCTGGATAAAGGTGAGCATATGTGCCACGGTCTTCTGGCTAGCTTCCGTTTCGGTGCTGCCCTGCTGCTTGAGTTGATCCGCCAGCGGAGCCAGCCCGCTGCGACTCTCCAGCGCGATGCGCACATGATCCTGTTTCACCGCCAGCTGCCCGTCAGGGGTGTTGAAGTACTGGAAGTAGTGTTTGGTCAGCCACGCCTGCTCCTCTTTGCTCCGTTGTGACTGCAGAAAGGCCATCGCCTCACGCGCCTTGTCCTGATTGCGGCTTTTCAGATGCAGCTCCAGCGAGGGGCGAGCGAGGGTGAACTGCACCTCGGGGTAGTTCTGGCGCACCTCCCGCAGCAACACCTGCAACACCTCCTCCTGCATTCTGGCCGGGCGATAGGCGATAAGCGGCGGCAACTTGCCCTGTTCGAGCCGGTAGGTGAGCTGCTGGGGTTTGCCTTCGCTATCTTGCCAGCCGACGCTGATCTGGCCGAGGCTGTTGTTGAAGCTGGTTTGGCTGGCCCCCGCAGGCAGGGCAAGCAGCAGGGCACAGAGCAGAGGAATTGCCGTCGGTCTCTTCATCATCCTTTCCTGTGGCACGGGCCAGTTCCGGTGGCCCAAAGTGGGAAGCGTAGCGGACAGTAAAACAGGGAGCCGAAGCTCCCTGTTGATTCTACTCGTTTTTTTGCAACTGGCGTGTTAAATCCAGCTCGGCTGCTTCGCCTCAAAGGCGCTGATGGCGGCCTCGTGCTGCAGGGTCAGGCCGATAGCGTCCAGCCCGTTCAGCAGGCAGTAACGACGAAACTCGTCGATCTCGAAACCAAAGCAGAGGCTACCAGCGCGCACCTGATTGGCCTCCAGATCCACTTCAATTTCGATGCCCGGCTGGGCGGCAACCAGCTGGAACAGGGCATCGACCTCCTCCTCCTTCAGGCGCACCGGTACCATGCCATTGTTGATGGCGTTGCCGTAGAAAATGTCGGCAAAGCTCGGGGCAATAATGGTCTTGAAGCCGTAGTCGGCCAGCGCCCAGGGGGCGTGCTCACGGCTCGAGCCACAGCCGAAGTTCTCGCGGGCCAGCAGGATGCTGGCACCGGCGAATTGCGGCTGGTTGAGCACAAACTCGGGGTTGGGCTGCTGGCCGGCATCGTCGAGGAAGCGCCAGTCGTGGAACAGGTGCTTGCCAAAACCGATGCGGTTCACCTTCTGCAAAAACTGCTTGGGAATGATGGCGTCGGTGTCGACGTTGGCGCTGTCGAGGGGGACGACGATCCCTTTATGTTGCTTGAAGCCTGTCATCTTGTTCTCCTCGTAATTACAGCGCGCGAATGTCGGCGAAGCGGCCGGTGACGGCGGCTGCGGCGGCCATGGCCGGGCTGACCAGATGGGTGCGGCCGGCGCGGCCCTGACGCCCTTCGAAGTTGCGGTTGCTGGTGGAGGCGCAGCGCTCCCCCGGTTGCAGCCGGTCGTTGTTCATCGCCAGACACATGGAGCAGCCGGGCAGGCGCCACTCAAAACCGGCCTCAATGAAGATCTTGTCCAGACCCTCCGCTTCGGCCTGCGCCTTCACCTGCTCGGAGCCCGGCACCACCAGCGCCTGTACGCCAGCAGCCACCTTGCGACCGCGGGCGATGGCGGCGGCGGCGCGCAGATCTTCGATGCGGCTGTTGGTGCACGATCCGATAAACACCTTATCGATGGCGACATCGGAGAGCTTCTGGCCAGGCTGAAGATCCATATAGGCGAGCGCCTTGCGAGCGGACTGCTGCTCCATCAGATCGCTGAAGGATTCCGGTGCAGGAATGGGTTCATTGACGGCAATCACCTGCCCCGGGTTGGTCCCCCAGGTGACCTGAGGGGCGATATCGGCGGCGTCCAGCACTACTTCGGCATCGAAGTGGGCACCTTCATCGCTCTTGAGGCTCTGCCAGTAGGCGATGGCCTGCTCAAGCGCCTCGCCCTTGGGGGCAAACTCCTTGCCACGGATGTAGTCGATGGTGGTCTGGTCGGGGGCGATCATTCCCGCCTTGGCGCCCAGCTCGATGGCCATGTTGCACACCGTCATCCGCCCTTCCATGGTGAGCCCTTCGATGGCTTCGCCAGCGAACTCCACCACGTAGCCGGTACCACCGGCATGGCCGACCCGGCCTATGATGGCCAGCACCACATCCTTGGCGCTGATGCCCTCGGCCAGCTTGCCGTTGACCGAAATACGCATGGTCTTGGCGCGCCCCTGTTTCAGGGTCTGGGTGGCCATCACATGCTCCACCTCGGAGGTGCCGATGCCGAACGCCAGCGAGCCGAAGGCGCCGTGGGTGGCGGTGTGGGAGTCGCCGCAGACGATGGTGGTGCCGGGCAGGGTGATGCCGAGCTCGGGGCCCATCACATGGACGATCCCCTGATATTTGTGGTTGAGATCGTAGAGGCGAACCCCGAACTCTTTACAGTTGTCGGCCAGCGTCTCCATCTGGATGCGGGCCATCTCGCCAGAGGCGGCGATGTCCTTGGTGGTGGTGGAGACGTTGTGATCCATGGTGGCCCAGGTCAGGTCCGGGCGGCGCAACTGGCGGTTCATGGCGCGCAGGCCGTCGAATGCCTGCGGGCTGGTCACTTCATGCACCAGATGGCGGTCGATGTAGATGAGGGGCGTTTCCCCTTCCACTTCCCGTACCACGTGGGCGTCGAATACTTTCTGATAGAGGGTCTTGGCCATTGCTTCTCTCTTCCTTGTTATTTGTTATGCGGCTCAGATCCGGGCGGCGATCTGGCTGCCCATCTCGGACGTGCTCTGCACCGGATGGCGGGCGCTGGCCTGATGCAGGTCGGCGGTGAAGTAACCCTCGGCCAGAGTCTGGGCCACGGCCTGCTCGATGGCCAGGGCGGCAGCTTCCTGGCCCAGGCTGTAACGCAGCATCAGGGCGGCGGAGAGGATCTGGGCGATGGGGTTGGCGATCCCTTTGCCTGCAATATCGGGGGCCGAGCCACCTGCCGGTTCGAACAGGCCGAAACCCGATTCGTTGAGGCTGGCAGAGGGGAGCAACCCCATGGAGCCGGTGATCATGGCGCACTCGTCGGAGAGGATGTCACCGAACAGGTTGGAGCAGAGCAGCACGTCGAACTGGGACGGATCCTTGATGAGCTGCATGGTCGCGTTGTCGATATACATATGGTTCAGTGCCACGTCCGGGTAGGATTTGGCAACTTGCGTCACCACTTCGCGCCACAGGATGGAGGAGGCGAGCACGTTGGCCTTGTCGATGGAGGTGACCTTGCTACGGCGCACACGAGCCGACTCAAAGGCAATTTTGGCGATGCGCTCGATCTCGAAGCGGTGGTACACCTCGGTGTCGAATGCTTTCTCGTTCGCCCCTTCTCCCTCGCGCCCCTTGGGCTGGCCGAAGTAGATGCCGCCGGTCAGCTCCCGCACGCAGGCTATGTCAAAACCGCGATCGGAGATGTCGGCGCGCAGCGGGGAGAACTGCTCCAGACCGGTGTAGATGCGGGCCGGACGCAGGTTGCAAAACAGCTTGAAGTGGGCGCGCAGGGGCAGCAGGGCACCGCGCTCCGGCTGATCGTTGGGGGGCAGATGTTCCCATTTCGGGCCGCCCACCGAGCCAAACAGCACGGCATCGGCCGCTTCACAACCTTTGATGGTGCTTTGCGGCAGCGGGGTGCCGTGGTTGTCGATGGCGATGCCGCCCACGTCGTGGCGATCATACTCGAAGGCGAGGCCGAACTTGGCCTGCACCTTCTCCAGCACCTTGACGGCCTCGGCCATCACTTCCGGGCCAATGCCGTCACCCGGTAATACTGCGATCCGATAACTGCTCATACTGTCTCCGTCTTGATAGTGTTATTTCGTTCCATCTGCTCGGCGACCTGATCGGCGCGCCAGATGCTGTTGATCACATGGAGCAGGGCGTGGGCCGAGGATTCGATGATGTCGGTGGCCAGCCCCATACCGTGGAATTTGCGCCCTTTGTACTCGGCGACGATATCGACCTGACCGAGGGCATCTTCCCCTTCACCCTTGCTCTTGAGGGCATATTTGTCGATGCGGATCTCATAGCCGGTAATGCGGTTGATGCACTGGTAGACCGCATCCACCGGGCCGTTGCCGGTGGCCGCTTCGCACACCAGATCCTGCCCTACCTTCAATTTGACCGAGGCGGTCGCCAGCACCGAACTGCCGCTCTGTACCCCGAGGTACTCAAGCTTGAAGTGCTCCGGCTCTTCGTGGATCTGGCTGAAGAAGGCCAGCGCTTCGAGGTCGTAGTCGAACACCTGCCCCTTCTTGTCGGCCAGGGTCAGGAACTTGCCATAGAGGTGGTCGAGGTCGTAGCTGCTCTCGGCGTAGCCCATGGACTCCATCCGGTGCTTGATGACGTGACGGCCGGAGCGGGAGGTCATGTTGAGGTTGTTCTGGGTCAGGCCAATGCTCTCGGGGGTGATGATTTCGTAAGTGTTTTTCGCCTTGAGCACGCCATCCTGATGGATGCCGGAGCTGTGGGAGAAGGCGTTGGCCCCGACGATCGCCTTGTTGGGCTGCACCGGCATGTTGCAGAGCTGGCTGACCAGCGTGCTGGTGCGATGAATTTCGTTGTGGCGGATATTGGTCTGCACCCCGAGCAGATCGGCGCGGGTTTTGAGGATCATCGCCACCTCTTCCAGCGAGCAGTTGCCCGCCCGTTCGCCGATGCCGTTGATGGTACACTCGATTTGGCGGGCTCCCATCTGCACCGCGCCGATGGAGTTGGCCACCGAGAGTCCCAGATCGTCGTGGCAGTGGACCGAGATGATGGCCTTGTCGATGTTGGGCACCCGGTTGAACAGGGTGTGGATGATGCCGGAGAACTCGGTCGGTACCGTGTAGCCCACGGTATCGGGGATATTGATGGTGCGGGCCCCCGCCTTGATGGCGGCCTCCACCATGCGGCAGAGATTATCAATCGGCGTGCGGCCTGCATCCTCACAGGAGAACTCCACATCATCGGTGTAGCGCAGGGCGTGCTTGATGGCGCCGACCCCCATCTCCAGCACATCCTCGAAGCTCTTTTTCAGCTTGCTCTCCACATGGATGGAGGAGGTGGAGATAAAGGTGTGGATGCGAAACGCCTCGGCGACCCGCAAGGCTTCACCGGCAGCATCGATATCCTTGGGCAGGGCGCGGGCGAGGGCACAGACCCGGCTGTTTTTGATGTGGCGGGCTATGGTCTGCACCGATTGAAAATCGCCGGGAGAGGAGACCGGGAAGCCCACCTCCATGACGTCGACACCGAGCCGCTCCAGTGCCTGGGCGATCTGCAGCTTCTCCTTGACTGTCAAACTGGCCGCCAGGGCCTGCTCACCATCACGCAAGGTGGTGTCGAATATGATGACCCGATCTGACATGTGACTTCCCTCTTCCTAAGTTCGGTAACGTGCATCCTGCGGCGGCATAAAAAAACCCGTGCAGGGTGCACGGGTTTTTGTAAATTCCGGCTATGCCTTAGCCCGGCTACAAGGATCCCGCGCGAATTAACGCGATTAGGGAGATTAGTAGTAGCGGGGTGGCGATATGCATGACGTTGTTATTCCTTCCAGTCGATAACGCTTTTACCAATATCGAGATTTTTATGCTGTGTCAACACGGAAGGTCAGGGGCAATCTGCTGACGTATTTAATCGGATTGTAAAGGATTGCAAATTTCCTTGTCCCATATTCGGCCCATGACCGATTATCTGGTCATTCCTGCTGTGCTCTATTCTCTGCACAACCAGATCGACTTATCAGCATTGGCTGAATTATCTGAGGTGTTAAATGGAAAAACGTAGACCTGGTCGTCCGGTCGGACGTTCTGACATTCGTGACAAGTTGCTTGCTGCCGCCCGTGAGCGTTTTCTCAATACTCCCTATAGCAAGGTGACTACACGCGAAATCGCGGAGCTTGCTGGCTCCAATCTGGCAATGATCCACTACTACTTCGGCAGTAAAGAGGGTCTTTACAAAGCGGTGCTGGGCGATGTCGCCGAGCCCCTCGACCATGCCTGGCAAGATGAACACAGCAATCACAGCCTCAACGAGCTGCTCAACACCTACTATCAGGTGATGGCGCCCAATAGCGAGCTGACCTCGGCCATCTCCAGCGCATTGTCGACCGAGAAGAGCCCTGGCCGGGATTTTGTGCTGAACCGCCTGCTGGAACGTCAGCTGCCGCAGTTCGATGCCCTGCTGGAAACCATGAAGTCCAACGGCGAGCTGGGTGACAACCTGGATCCCGAGATGCTGAAGATCTCTTTCCTCAGCATGATGTGGCAGCCGTTCGTGATGAAAGATCTCTACGAGCAGGTGTTTGGCCTGAAAGTGGATGAGCACTTCATGGCCCGTCTGGCGGATCACAACTGCCGTCTGATGGAGACCGGCCTGCGCGGCAGCCACTGATTTTGCCGCAACATCGAGATTAAAAAGGGCCATTCGGCCCTTTTTTCATAAATCTGTTATCCCTCGTTCAACGTAACGTCATCCCGCTTTCCTACTCTGCAAGCAGAATTCAGGGAAGGAGGGGATATGAACAAGATCCAGCAATGGGACCTGCAGGTGTGCCGGGTCTGCCTGCTGCACGGCTACAACCGGCCGCTGGCGAGGGTGAGTCGCCTCATTTCCCGTACCGGTGATGGCCCGCTGTACGCCGTGCTGGCCGCCCTGCTCTGGTGGCAGGGTGAGGCAGAGCGGGAACTGGTGCGACTGGCGCTGCTCGCCTTCGCCATCGAGCTGCCCCTCTATCTGCTGCTGAAAAACAGCCTGAAACGGCAACGGCCTATCGGCTTGCCGGTCTTTATCACCCCCTCCGATCGCTACAGCCTTCCCTCCGGCCACACCGCCGCTGCCTTTCTGATGGCCACCATACTGGCGACCGGCTTTCCGCTCTGGGCCCCCCTGCTGTTTGGCTGGGCGACGCTGGTGGGGGCATCGCGATTGTTACTCGGGGTTCACTACCTGAGCGATCTGGTGGCCGGAGCCCTGCTGGGTGGCGGTTGCGCCGTGCTGGCGCTCGGCTGGAGCCACTCATGAGGATACTGTTTGGGGTGCAAGGCACCGGCAACGGTCATATCAGTCGCAGTCGCACCCTGGCTCGGGCGCTGCGCACGGCAGGGGTCGAGGTGGATTATCTCTTTAGCGGCCGTCCTGCCGAGCGCTACTTCGACATGGAGGAGTTTGGTGCCTACCGCGCCTTTGCCGGCCTCACTTTTGTCAGTCACGAGGGGCGGGTCTCGCCGTGGCGCACCCTGCAGGCCGCCTCGCCGCTCACCTTCTGGCGGGATCTGCGGGCCCTCGATTGCAGCGAATACGATCTGGTGGTGAGCGATTTTGAGCCGCTGACCGCCCACGCTGCCCGCCGCTATGGCAAGCCGAGCCTCACCATCAGTCATCAGGCCAGCTTCAACTGGCCCATCCCGCGCTGGGGGGAGGACGGGGTCAGCCGCCAGCTGATGCGCCACTTTGCTCCTGTGGATCAGCCGCTCGGGCTGCACTGGTTTCACTTTGGTCACCCCTTGTTGCCGCCGGTGATTGACCCCATCGCCGCCGCGCCGGATAACGGCGAGATCTTGGTCTATCTACCGTTCGAGCAGACCGAGGCGATCGCCGCCCTGCTGTCGCGTTTTGGCCAGCAGCGCTTCGTCTGCTTTCACCCCGCCATCCGCACCCCGAGTCAATGGCGCAACCTGCGCTTCGAGCCACCGTCGCGGCACGGGTTTATCGCCGTGCTGGCCGGTTGTCGCGGCGTCATCTCCAACGCGGGCTTCGAGCTTGCTTCCGAGGCGCTCACCCTCGGCAAGAAGCTGCTGGTCAAACCCCTCGGCGGCCAGTTCGAGCAGCTGACCAATGGCAAGACTCTGGAGATGATGGGGCTGGCGACCCTGATGGATGTGCTCGATGCCAATCTGGTGCGCACCTGGCTCGACAGCGCTTCGCCGGGAGCGGTCTGCTACCCCGATGTTGCGGGGGAGCTGGCCCGCTGGCTGGCGGCGGGAGCCGACGAGAGCGTGGCCTCTCTGTCGCGGCGGTTATGGGCGCGTACCCTGTTTCCGGAGGAGGTGAGTGATCGCCTGAGCGAGCTGGATGGGGGTGACTGTTTATCCAGCTGCTGGTTATCGCAAGTGAGCGTTGTTGACTAGACTGAAAGGCGATCCCACCAAGGAGAGGACGGAGCAAATGCGCTTTACCAATGAGAATGGCGAAACCATGACGCTGGCGGACAATCTGACCCTGCACGAGTTGCTCGATATGGGTGTCAGCATTTCGGTCAGTGAAGAGACCGATCCGGATCAGCAGATCTGGCTGGCGGAGCCGGATCAGGACAACTGAGTCATCATCCGGCATCAAGCCCACCCCTGAGCGGTGGGCTTTTTTGTGGCTGTTTTTCCCCTCAGCGGAATGATCCGCTGGCTATTCCCCGACTTCCTTCCCGTTTGTCTCATGGTCGCAGCGGCAACTCATTGAATGTTAATAGCCGGTTGAAATCTATGACTGTTCTGGTCAGACAAAGCCGTGGACAACCGTTCATTGGCGGGTTAAGTTGGTTTTTCACCCGATTTTCGGGTGAATGATGGAAAAATCCTTTTTTTCACCTGTCGACGGGGCTGAATCGGGCCGATCTGCATTCAGATAACAACAAGAAACGGATCGGGCCGTGCCGGGAAGCACGGCATCGTCGGCGGGATTCGCTAAACGGAGCAAAGCCTGGAGGGCTTTATCATGGAGATGTTATCAGGCGCCCAGATGGTGGTTAGAGCGCTGGAAGATCAGGGAGTTGAGCACGTCTTCGGCTACCCTGGTGGCTCAGTGCTCGACATCTATGACGCTCTCTTCGAAAACGGCAAGATGGAGCATGTCTTGGTGCGGCACGAGCAAGCCGCGGTTCACATGGCTGACGGTTACGCCCGCTCCACCGGCAAGGTGGGGACTGTGCTGGTAACATCTGGCCCGGGAGCGACCAACTGCATTACCGGTATTGCCACCGCCTATATGGATTCCATTCCGCTGGTGATCCTCTCCGGCCAGGTGCCGACCAGCATGATCGGTGAGGATGCGTTCCAGGAGACCGACATGATCGGTATCTCCCGCCCGGTGGTGAAGCACAGCTTCCTGTGCAAGAAGGCGAGCGATATTCCCGAGGCCATCAAGAAGGCCTACTACATTGCCGCCAGCGGCCGCCCGGGGCCGGTGGTGGTGGATCTGCCCAAAGATGTGCAGAACCCGAAAGAGAAATTCCCCTACCAGTATCCCGAGTCGGTCTCCCTGCGCTCCTACAACCCGACCAAGTCTGGCCACAAGGGCCAGATCAAGCGGGCCGCCAAGCTGCTGGTGGATGCCCAGCGCCCGGTGATGTATGTGGGCGGCGGCGCCATCAACGCCAATGCGGATCATCTGGTAACCAAGCTGGCAGAGTTGCTGAACCTGCCGGTGACCACCACCCTGATGGGGCTGGGGGCCTTCTCCGGCATCCATCCGCAATTTATCGGCATGCTGGGGATGCACGGCACCTTCGAAGCCAACAAGACCATGCACAACGCGGATCTCATCTTCGCCGTGGGTGCCCGCTTTGATGACCGCGTCACCAACAACGTGGCCAAGTTCTGCCCCAATGCGACCGTGGTTCATATCGATATCGACCCCACCTCCATCTCCAAGACGGTGCAGGCCCATGTGCCCATCGTCGGCTCGGTGGAAACCGTGCTGGAGCAGATGCTGGAGGTGATCCGTGAGTGTGGCTTCGATAACGACAAGGAGGCGCTGGCGGACTGGTGGAGCCAGATCAACCAGTGGCGCTCCCGTCACTGTCTGGCTTACGAAAAATCGGCTACCCAGATCAAGCCGCAGCAGGTGATCGAGACCCTCTACAAGGTGACTCAGGGTCAGGCGTTCGTTGCCTCCGACGTCGGCCAGCACCAGATGTTTGCCGCCCTTTACTACCCGTTTGCCAAGCCGCGCCAGTGGATCAACTCCGGTGGCCTCGGCACCATGGGCTTCGGTATTCCGGCCGCCATGGGGGCCCAGTTTGCCAACCCGGATGCGGTGGTCTGCTGCGTCACCGGCGACGGCTCGGTACAGATGAATATTCAGGAGCTCTCGACCTGCTTGCAGTATGGGGTGCCCATCAAGATCATCTCCATCAACAACCGTGCGCTGGGCATGGTCAAGCAGTGGCAGAAGATGTTCTACGGCGGCCGTCACAGCCACTCCTACATGGAGTCCCTGCCGGACTTCGTCAAACTGGCGGAAGCCTACGGCCACGTCGGTATCGCGGTGAGCGATCCGGCCGAGCTGGAGAGCGCCATGGAGAAGGCCTTCGCCATGAAGGATCGGTTGGTGTTCATGGATATCTCGGTCGACCCGGATGAGCACGTCTATCCGATGCAGATCAAGTTTGGCGCCATGGACGAGATGTGGCTGAGCAAGACGGAGAGGACCTGACAATGGGACACATTATTTCGGTCGTACTCATGGAGCTCAAGTTTGGTTCCATCAATGACGAGATGTTGCTGAGCAAGACGGAGAGAACCTGACGATGGAACATATTATTTCGGTCGTACTGGTGAATCACGCCGCCGATGAGATGTGGCTGAGCAAGGCGGGAGAAATCTGATGAGACATATAATTTCCGTTCTGCTGGAGAACGAATCCGGCGCCCTGAGCCGCGTGGTGGGTCTCTTCTCCCAGCGCGGCTACAACATCGAGACCCTGACGGTGGCGCCGACCGAGGATCCCACCCTGTCGCGCATGACCATAGTCACCATGGGTGACGAGCGGGTGCTGGAGCAGATCCAGAAGCAACTGCACAAGCTGGTGGACGTGCTCAAGGTGTGCGATTTGAGCGAAGGGGAGCATATCGAGCGGGAGATCGCGCTGGTCAAGGCGCGCGCTGCCGGTGGGGCCCGTGACGAGCTGAAACGGCTGGCGGATATCTTCCGTGGCCAGATTGTCGACGTCACCCCCGAGCAGTACACGGTACAGCTGGTGGGCACCAGCGAAAAGCTGGATGCCTTTATCAAGACTGCCGCCCAGACCAACGAGATCATCGAAGTGGTGCGCTCCGGCGTCTGCGGCATCTCGCGGGCAGACAAGGCGCTGCGGCCCTGATGGCTGGCGGGACAGCTGATGACGCGTCAGCTGCCGCAGAGTGAAGGAAAAGAGGGCTCTGCGGAGCCCTCTTTGTTTGGTTTTGCTTTACGAGGGGAGAGGTGATGTTCGGTATTCATGATCTTGCTCTGTTTATGGTCTCGGGGCTGCTGCTCAATATCATGCCAGGGCCGGACTCCCTGCTGGTCATGCTGCGCAGCGGCTCGCAAGGGTGGCGTGCCGGTTCGGTCGCGGCCCTTGGCATCGGCACCGGTGTCATGGTGCATGTGCTGGCGGCGGCGTTGGGCCTGTCGGCCCTGCTCAGCGCGTCGGCCGAGTTGTTTGCCCTTATCAAGCTGGTTGGCGCCATCTACCTCATCTATCTGGGATTCTCCCTGCTGCGCCAGCAGGCAACAGGATCAATGGAGAGAGGGGCCACTCTGCCTGCACTTTCCTATGGCCAGATTTACTGGCAAGGGGTGCTGACCAATGTGCTCAACCCCAAGGTGGCGCTCTTTTTTCTCGCCTTTGTGCCCCAGTTCATCGCACCGGATGCCCCCGACAAGGCACTCGCCTTTATCCTGCTCGGCTGCATCTTCAATCTGGGCGGCATCATCTGGTGTCACCTGCTGGTCTTTACCACCGTCTATGCCAGCCACAAGGTACGGTTATCGCAGCGTCTTGGCCGCTGGCTGAACCGGGGCATCGGCACCCTGTTTGTCGGACTCGGGATCAAGCTCGCCAGCGACTAGCGTGCCGCTTTCTGACCTGGGGCAGGTTATCGTGCGAGGCGCTGTGGTATGGTCGGCAGTCAGCTGCGGGGTCTTCCCCGCGCGCTCTTATCAACGCCAGCACCACTGGCCGCAGCTGCGAGATCCCTTGCCCAGATGAACATCGCCCGGCTCAAGAACTTTACCGAGATTGTGAAGAACAACTTCAATATCTCGGCGACGGCGGAGAAGCTCTACACCTCCCAGCCCACCCTCAGCAAGCAGATGAAGATGCTGGAAGATGAGCTGGGGCTCGCTCTCTTTACCCGCAAGGGGAAGAATCTGGTCGGCTTGACCAGCGCAGGCGAGCAGGTGATGGAGCTGGCCAAGGGGGTAGTGGCGCAGGTGGAGCAGCTCAACCAGCTGTCGCTGGGAGAGCAACTGGCCACCAGCGGGGTGCTGCGTATCGCCACCACCCACACCCAGGCCCGCTACAAGCTGCCAACGGTGATCACCGAGTTCAGCCGTCGCTACCCTGATGTGGCGATCAACCTCCATCAGGGGGCGCCTGCCCAGCTGGCCCAGATGGTGCAAAGCGGCGATGTGGATATGGCGATCGCCACCGAATCCATGTATCTGTTCGATGAGTTGGCCGCAGTCCCCTGTCATCGCTGGGGCCGTAGCGTGGTGGTACCCCACGGCCATCCGCTGATCGACTGCCAGCCGCTGTCGATGGCGGATCTGGCCCGCTATCCCCTGATCACCTATGTGTTCGGCTTTACCGGCCGCTCCAAGATGGACAAGGCCTTCAGCCGCCACGGCCTCTCGCCGAAAACCGTGCTGACCGCCACCGATACCGATGTGATCAAGCACTACGTCCGGCTCGGGATGGGAGTCGGGGTGATCGCCAGCGTGGCCTTCGACGAGGGGGACAGGGAGGATCTGGTGAGCCTCAATATCGACCACCTGATTGCCTCGAGCGCCACCCACATCTGTCTGCGCAAACATGCCCATCTGCGCGACTACATGTACGACTTTATCCACCTCTACGCCCCCCATATCAGCCGGGAGACGGTGCAGTTGCATCTGATCAACCAGCCGCCTGCCGCCAATATGGCGGAGTTGCCGTGGCTTTAGCCGCAGGTTGTTTGTCGTACACAGAGCAAAAATACAGAGACAAAAAAAGAGAGGCCTTGGCCTAATGCCGATCAGTTAAGGATCCATTGACCGATCCTCCTGATGTGTAAAAATCCGAAACCTGTTGATTGGTTT
>NZ_JAPDCD010000056.1:0-21924 GCF_027705695.1 Aeromonas sp. QDB62
TACCTGAAGCAACACCGCTTATATACCCGCACACTTGGAATTATTTGAGTCTCTAAAAATGAGGGGATCTCTGAGCCCTTTACCGCCATCCAATCAATCACTCCCCCAACCTCTCCGCCAATCCGGAATAACGCTCGGTCTTTTTCCGCACCGCTTGGGCCAGCAGGGCGCGATCGCCGTAGAGATCGAGTCGCGCCTTGGCGCGGGTGATGCCGGTATAGACCAGCTCGCGGGTCAGCAGCGGGCTGGGGCTGTCGGGCAGCACCAGCACGGTATGGGCAAACTCGGAGCCCTGGGATTTGTGGATGGTCATGGCGTAGACGGTCTCGTGGGGTGGCAGGCGGCTGAGCAACAGCGCCCGCAGGGTGCCGTCCGGCTGCTCGAACCATACCTTTAACCGGCCAGTTTCATCGGGCAGGCAGAGCCCCATATCGCCGTTGTAGAGGCCGACCCCGTGGTCGTTGCGCACCACCATCACCGGGCGACCGGCATACCAGTCACCATCGCGGGCAATCAGGCCAGCCCGTGACAGGGCCAGTTCCAGCCGCTCGTTAAGCCCCAGCACCCCGAACGGGCCGTCGCGCAAGGCGCAGAGGATCTGGAAGCTGTTGAATGCCTTGAATACGGCGGCGGGCGCTTCCCCCGCACGAGCCGCCTTCAGATAGCTGCCGTAACCGGCCACTCCCTGGGCAATCAGGGCCTCGTAGGCCTCCCCCGCCCAGGGGTGCAGGCTGATATCGGCGAATCCTGCGCCCCAGACAGCCTCCACCGCCGTGGCATCGCCGCTGTTGCAGGCGCGCGCCAGCTGACCGATGCCGGAGTGCTGATCAAAGCGCCAGCTCTTGGCCAGCAGGCAGAGGCTGTCACGCACCGGTGCACCGGCGGGCGAGCCCTGCAAGCGGTAGCCGGTCTGGCGGGAGAGCCAATCCGCCTGCGCCGGGCTGATGCCCTGTTCGATAAAGCTGCAGATATCGCCGAGCACGGCCCCCGCCTCCACCGAGGCGAGCTGATCCTTGTCGCCGAGCAGGATCAGGCGGGCGTGGCTTGGCAGCGCATCGAGCAGCCGTGCCATCATGGGCAAATCGACCATGGAGGCCTCATCCACCACCAGCAGGTCGAGGTGCAGCGGGTTGCCCGCGTGGTGGCGGAACTGGCTGCGCCCCGGAATGACCCCGAGCAGCCGGTGCAGGGTGCCCGCTTCGGTGGGTATCGCCTCGACCCATTCGGGGGGCAGATCGAGGGCCTGCAGGGCAGAGCCGATACTCTCGGTGAGGCGCGCCGCCGCCTTGCCGGTGGGGGCCACCAGCCGGATCGCCGGTGCCTTTCCCGCTTGCAGGCCGGTCTCCACCAGAATGGCGAGCAGTTTGGCCACCGTGGTGGTCTTGCCGGTGCCGGGGCCACCCGAGATCACCGCAAAGGGGCGCGCCGCCGCGGTGGCCGCCGCCAGCTTCTGGCCGTTGCAGCAGAGCGCCTCGGGCACCAGCGTATCCAGCTTGCTCAAGTCGCTCGCCGCCTGAGCACTGGCCAGCAGCCCCTCGATGGCGGGCCAATCCACCTCGTTCGGGAACACCAGATCGAGATACTTCTCGATAAAGTGGCGAGCCGAGAAGTCGGGGGCGAGGCGGGCCTTGAGCAGCGCCCCGAACACCAGCCCGTAGTCGCGGGCAAACAGCCGCGACAGGGCCGGGGCTATCTCCGGCCGCTTATGCCCCTCTTCTGGCGCGCGTTCGCTCAGGGCGCGCAGATGGCGGGCCACCCCCTGCTCGTGATCGTGGTAGCGGGTGAGGTAGAGACGCCCGTGCCACAGCCGCAGCGGCCAGCGCGGGGCGAGCCCGTCATCCTGCTCGGTACCAACCAGGGGACTCTCTGCAAACAGGGCGGGCCAGCGGGCAGGATCCGCCAGATCCAGCAGCAGATCCCGGCTCTGCTGGGGATCCAGCCCGAACGGGCGCAAGGATCCGGCGATGAGCATCTCCAGCGGCAGACAGACATGGCCGCGCCCCAGCTCGAAGCAGGCGAGCGCAGCCCCTAGCACCAGCTCGGGGCTGCCGCCCAGATCGGCCACCAGCCTGGCAAATTGCAGATCCAGCTGGCGGATGCGGCCAGCCAGCGCCAGTGTTTTGAGCCGTTCAACCATCATTGCGCTGGTTGCGGTGCTGATCATGGTGCCGCTCATGCCTCTACCTCGTTTAATTCTGTTGATGAAACACCGCCAGAGCGATCACCATTTCTAAACAACTCATCCAGCCCCAGCACCAGTTCACGGCTCGGGCGGGTATGGAAAATGCCCCCCTGCGGCATGCCGCGCAGGAACAGATAGAAAACGCCGCCAAAGTGCTGCTCGAAGTCGTAACCCGGCAGGCGCAGGGTGAGCAGCCGGTGCAGCGCCAGCGAGTAGAGCTGGTATTGCAGGTCGTAGCGGTGCTCGGCCATCGCCCGCTCCAGCGCCGGACGGCTGTAATCGGCCGGGCTCATACCGAGGTGGTTCGATTTGTAGTCGAGCAGATACCAGCGCCCCTGCCACTCGAACACCAGGTCGATAAAGCCCTTGAGCATCCCCTGCACGGTGGCAAAGCTGAGCGGCTTGTTGCCCCGCGACAGCGGGTCGTGCTGCTGGCAGAGCGCGGTCAGCGCCGGTGCCGTCACCCGCCCCATGGGCAGAAAGAACTCCAGCTCCACCTGCTTGCGCTCGGGGGCCAGATCCCGCAGCCGCACCGGCTCGCCAAAGCCAGTATCGAGCGGGGTATCCAGCACCGCCTCCACCTGCTGTTGCAACACGGGGGCCCAGCTCTCGTCGAAACCGTCTTGCAGCAACAAGCTGGCGATATGCTCTGCCAGCGACTCGCCACCAGCGCTCTGAAAATCGATGGTCTCAAACAGACTGTGCAGCAGGGTGCCGGGGCGCGCCCCCTTCGGGAAAGTGAAGATGGAGGGCTGGGGTGCCTCATCCGGCTGCTCGGAAGCCAATGCAGCCGCCTCGGTCACTACCTCGTCATCGAAGCCGGGATTGGCGAGTACGCCCTTGCTGTGACCGTGACCCTGCGCCGCCAGCCCGGAGTAGGAGCTGATCCACCAGTCCCGCTCAAGGGAACCGCTAAAGTGGCGCACCTGCGGCTCGCCCAACTGCTCCTCCTCTGGCGGCAGCGGGGCCGGACGGGTGAGCGAGGGCTCACCGACAGCCACCCCGGGCAGCGCCTGTGACAGCTCGGTCAGGGCGGTCGCCAGCGTCTGCGCATCCCCCTCTTCCCCCTTTTGCAGCAGGTAGCCGATGGCGGTGTGGTGCAGGTCGGTCTTCTCCGACTTGCCCGCCCCCGCCCGCACCGGCGCCAGCCCCAGCCAGGTGGCGTAGACGCCCCGGGTCAGCGCCACATAGAGCAGCCGCAGATCTTCGGCTAGACGCTCGCGGTCGGCCTCCGCCAGGGAACCCTCGGCGCCGGTCAGATCGAGAATGGTGCGATTGCCCGCCTCGTCCGCCTCGTGATAGAGCGGGGTCTCGGCGGTTCTGTGGCTGCAGATAAACGGCAGGAACACCAGCGGGTACTCCAGTCCCTTGGATTTGTGGATGGTGACGATCTGCACCAGCTTGCGCTCGGATTCGAGCCGCAGTACCTGCTCCGCATCCTGCCCGTTGGGGCGGCTCACCGCCTCCCCCAGCCAGCGCAGCAGGGCGTACTCCCCGTCCAGCTCGCTGCTCACCTGTTGCAGCAGCTCGCCGAGATGGAGGAAGTTGGTCAACCGCCGCTCGCCGTAGGGGCTCGCCAGCAGGGAGGAGGCGAGATTGCGCCGGTGCAGCAGGGCCCGCAACATCGCCAGCACGCCGCGGCGGTGCCAGATCTTGCGGTACTCCATAAACTCCTGCACCGCGCTCTCCCACGCCCGCTCGTCGCTGGCCAGCCCATCGAGTGCCCTGGCATCCAGATCAAACAGCCCGGTGGCGAGCGCCGCCCGCAGGCTGCGCTCTTCGCTCGGGTTCTGGCAGGCGTGCAAAATCAGCAAGATCTCCCGCGCCTCCACCTGCTCCAGCACGCTCTCGCGGTTCGACAGATAGACGGAGGCGATGGCGAGGCGCGCCAGCTCCTGCTGCACCAGCTTGCCCTCGGCGCCGGTGCGTACCAGCACGGCGATATCCCCGGCCTTCACCGCCTTGTCACCGATCAGCGCCTTGCCCTCGCGGGCCAGGGTCAGCAGGCGGTGGATCTCGGCGGCGGTGGCGCGGGCCATCTTGCTCTGGTAATCCCCCCGATTGAAGGTGGGCTGGCCGCTCAGCTGCCAGCAGTGGAGCACAGGGGCGGTGACGCCATCGAGCAGCAGCGCCTTGCTCTTGCCCTGCGCCTCCACCGGCAGGAAGGGGATATCCGCCTCGTAGATAAAGGGATCTTTTGCCCGCTCGAACAGGCCGTTGACCGCCGCCACCAGCGCACTGCTGGAGCGCCAGTTGCGCCCGAGGGTGTAGTGGGCGCTCACATTTCGCCGCGCCTGAATGTAGGTAAAGATGTCGGCGCCGCGAAAGCCGTAGATGGCCTGCTTGGGGTCACCGATCATCAATAGCGCCGTATCTGTGTGGCCACCGTAGAGGCGATGGAAGATGCGGTACTGCTGGGGATCGGTATCCTGAAATTCGTCGATCATCGCCACCCGGTAGGTGGCGCGAATGCGCTCGCAGAGCCTCTCGCCAAGGCTGGAGCCAAGCGCCCCATCGAGGTCTTTCAGCAGGTCATCGAACGAGAGCTGATGGGCTTGGCGCTTGCTGGCCTGCATCCGGCTGCGCACCACTTTGGCCGCCCGTTGCAGGATCAGATCCCGAATGCCGGGGCGGCTGGCCAGCAGCTGGTCGATCTGGCTGAACAGCGGCAGGGTCGGCACGGCGCCCCCCTTCTTGAGGTTCTCCTCCAGCACCGTCTGGCCGAAGCGCTCCAGCTCCTTGGGGATGGCGTAGCCACTGCTCTCGTCCTGTGCCCAGTCGGCTATCTTGGCAAGCCACCCTTCGTAGTTCTTGCCGGTATAGCGGCTTACTTGCCCATCCGTCTGGCGGCGGATCTCGTCCGTCTGCGCCAGCCATTCGCCCTTCACCGCCGCGATGCGACTCATGGCCGCCTGATGGCGGGCGGCGAGGGTTTCGTCCCCCAGCGCGGGGTGGATCTCCAGCTCGCTGTTGTCGAGCCAGCCGTTCATCTCCCGCAGCAGGGCGGCGGGGCTCGACCAGAGTGCGCGCACCGAGCTGGCGAGGGTTTTATCCACCGGATAGAACTCGGCGCGCCAGTAGTCGCTCACCGCCTGCAGCCTGAGCTGGCTGTCGTCGGTAAGAAATTCGGTTTCAAAGAGGGCGCCCGACTCGAAGGCGTTTTGCTTGAGCATCCGCTGGCAGAAGCCGTGGATGGTAAAGACCGCCGCCTCGTCCATCTGCCGCTCGGCAGCCAGCAGGCGACGGGCCGCCAGCTCATGATCCTCCACCTCAGCCAGCAGTTGGGCCAGCAGGGTGTCACTGCTGTGGCCGCGCATAAAGGCGAGCCGCGCCTCGTGGATGCGACCGCGGATCCGCCCGCGCAGCTCGGCGGTGGCCGCTTCGGTAAAGGTCACCACCAGAATTTCGGTCACCGAGAGTGGCCGCTCGTGAGCACTCGGCTGACCGGCATCGGCCCCCTCCTCGATGAGCGGGCCATGGCCCAGCAGCAGGCGCAGGTAGAGACCAGCGATGGTGTAGGTCTTGCCGGTACCGGCGGAGGCTTCGATCAGTCGTTCACCATGGAGGGGAAAACGCAGGGTATTGAGCGGGTTAGCCATTATTTCAGCTCCTCCAGGGTCTTGAGCAGCGGGGTCAGGTGTTCGCGAGCCAGCGCCTGCAACTGCCCCAGCACCTCGTCATCGAGTTCGGGGAAGCAGCGGGCAACGTAAGGATCAGCACCCTCCCCATTGATCATCCAGCCGCCGTTGAAACGGGTGAGGGCCGCCTTGTCGGCCGCCTCCGGCTTGTCGGGATCCTTCTCGATCGCCTTGAGCCAATCCCAGGCGGTGTTGGGGAAGAACGGCAGCGGCCGCTTCATCCCCTGCGCCCAGCACGCCACCAGCGCCGCCAGCTTGGGGCGCGCCTCGTCGGAAGCGAGTGCAGGCAGGCGCAGACTCTGCTTGGCATCGAACAGCAGGGTGTCGCCGGGGGCGCTGCTCAATGAGAGGCAGAGGTGCTGGATCCAGCCCAGCAGCAGATCCTTGCCGTTGAAGCTGCCGGGTTTGACCACCAGCAAGCGTCCCTTCTGGGTGTCGATCCACCCTTGCAACTGGCCCTGAGTGAGGGAGATATCGATCTCCACCGCCTGCTTTTCTGACTCATTGGCCGCAACCCATGGCCGCAGCCGATCCGCCAGCTTGCCCATCTCGGCATCCAGATCGTCCAGCAGCAGGCTGCCAAACCACCCTTGCGGCAACAGGCCGGTGAGCTGCAATCGCTCGCGACGCTCGGTACTTTCACCTTCAGCCAGATGGGCATCGAGCAGCAGATCTTTCAGCTGATAATGTTGCAGGCCATCCAGCTCGAACGGCTCGCTGTCCTCGATGTTGGCTTCGTTCAGTTCAAACCACACCTTGAGGCGGCGGTTGAGGAAATATTTGGTGGGCTGGCGATAGAAGCGCAGCAGCTCCGCCAGCTCCAGCCCCTGCTCCTTGCCCCCCCCTCTGTTCCAATCTGGCGGCAGAGGCAGCTCGCCGCTCTGGAAGTTGGCCGCGCCGCGCACCGGATTGAGGGCGGGCAACCAGTCGGCGGCATAGGTAAAGAGGCGCGAACCCGGCTCCGGGTAGAAGTAGTTGCGGCTGTAGGGGGTGAGCGGATGCGCCACCATCAGGTGGTTGAGCAACCGCTTGCTGGAAGTTTCGTCGTCGAGATCCTCATCCCCCGCCAGCACAAAGCCCTGCCGCACATAGTCGATCAGCTCCGCCAGCAGCACCGACGGCACCTTGTCGCTGTTGTCCTGCGCGCTGAATCCCTGATAGCTGATGTAGAGCCCCTGCTGGGCACTGAGCAGCGCCTCGAGGAACAGGTAGCGGTCATCATCGCGACGGGAGCGATCCCCGCGCCGCGACGCCACCGCCATCAGATCGAACCCCATGGGAGCCAATGTGCGCGGATAGACGCCGTCGTTCATGCCGAGCAGGCAGACCTGCTTGAAGGGGATGGAGCGCATCGGCATCAGGGTGCAGAAGTTGACCTGACCGGCGAGGAAGCGCTGGCTAGAGCGGGACTCCCCCAGCACGCTGCCGAGGTAATCCTGCAACAGATCGGCGGTGATGGGCTGCTCGAAGCGGGCTTCGCCAAGCCGGGTCTGCCACTCGGTCAGCTGGCTGCGAATAAGCTGGAGCTGACGCTCTTCATCCTCGTCGGCCAGATAGAAGCGCTCCAGCAGCGCCAGCAAGCAGCCGTTCCACTCGGCCAGCGGCTGCGCCTGTTGCAGGCGGGGCAGGAATTCGGCCAGCGAATCGACAAACCAGGCGAGCTTGCCGAGTGCCAGCCCCTGCTGACCCTCGATATCGGCGTAGGGCAGAATGCCCGCCACCGGCTCGCCATCCCCCATGGCAAAGCCGAGCAGCATGCGGCGCAGGCCGAACAGCCAGCTGTTGCCGGACATGGGCGGCAGATCGAAACGGACGGGGTAGCCGTCGTCCAGCCCCCAGCGGATGCCGGTCTCCTGCACCCAGACCCGCAGCTGGTTGAACTCGTCGTCATCGAGCTCGAAACGACGCAGCACGGCGGGCACCTCGAGAATGGCGAGCAGCTCCCCTGCCCCCAAACGGGCATTGGGCAGCCTGAGCAGGGCAAGGAAGCTTTGCAGCAGCGGGCTCTCCTGACTCGCCGCCCGATCCGAGACCGCAAACGGGATCTGGCCGCGCGCCCCAAACACCGCCTGAATATAGGGGCCGTAGCTGTTCACATCCGGCATCATTACCACCACGTCTTTCGGGGTGAGGAACGGGTCTTGCTCGAACAGCGCCAGCAGCCGGTCGTGCAGCACCTCGAGTTCGCGCATCGGGCCGTGACAGGCGTGGATCTGCAAGGATCCATCCGCCGGATCGATCGGGCTCTTGTGATGGCTGCTGTCGAGATCGAACTGACCGGCGCCTCGCTCGGCCAGCTCCAGCACATCCTTCTGGATGGCGCGCAGCAGGCTGACATTGCCCTTGGCATCAACCTCGTCGATATCGACGAAAGCCTCGATTTGCGGCACCTCCAGCTCCATCAGCTGGTGCAGGTAGTCGCGCCCCAGCTTGCCCATGGAGGCGAGCAGCGGGTTGGCGGGGCCCTGCAAGGTCTCGATATCGGTGCCGGGTTTAAGCTTGTTCTCGAGGCGCGCCAGCGTCTTGCGATCCAGCAGATCCCCCCAGTAGTAGCGGCAGGGGTTGGTGACAAACAGGTGCACCTCCACCTCCGGCCGACTACCGAGGGCCAGCAGCGCCTCCACATAGCGCGGCGGCAGCGCCGAGATGCCGAACACAAAGACCCGCTGTGGCAGCTTGCCCGGCAGATCGGCGGTGCGTGCCAGCTCGTGGATAAACTCCTCGTAGAGGTTGGCACGGTGGTAGCCGCTCGGAGAGAGCGCCAACGTGCGGGCCACCAGCTCGCGCCACAGCTCTGGCTGCCAATCCTGACAGCTCACCCCGGCCAGCTCCTGACTCAATCCTTCCCCCTCTTCCCAGCGGGCGATCCAGTCCGGCCGGTAGACCAGATACTGGTCAAACAGATCCGCGACCTTCTGGCAGAGCTGCCACAGCCGTACCTGCTCGGGATCCCTGGCAGGATCCTCCTCATCTCCACCGCCCAGATAGGCGGCGAGCGGGGCAAAGGCGGGCCGCTCCAGCAAGGCAGGCAGAATGGTCATCAGCTGCCAGCTCATGGAGCCCTTGTTGTAGGGACTCTGGCGCGGTACATCCGCCAGCACCCGGGTGAACATCTCCCAGATAAAGCTGGCGGGCAGCGGAAAGTCGATATTGGCGGCGATGCCGAAGGCTTTGGCCAGCTCCAGCTTGAGCCACTGGGCCATGCCCGGACTCTGCACCAGGATCTGCTCCCGATCGAAGGGGTGAGAGAGAGGGGCCTGCCGGATATGGTTGACCAGCAGCTCCTTGAGCAGATCCAGCTGATTGGAGTGGTAGAGGGTAAACATGGACGACTCCCGCCAATTCACAAGAGGGGATGAGCGCCGGAAAAGAGGAGCCATTTCCGTCACTTCACAGGAGTGGGAATTGTCGGGGATCGGGGGGGAAGATGCAAAAGGCTCTTGCTGCCAGCGGCAAGCAAGCGGCGGAATCATGAGGGGCGCCGCAGATTTGGCGCGCCGCCTCACCGACCCGGAAAACGCAGACAGAAAAAAGCCGGTGCAGTTGCACCGGCCAAAAGGCATTGGAAAACTTGAATCTTCAGGGTATTACCAGTTTTTGCCGAGGCGGGCATCCACACTGAAGGCACCCGCACCAGCCGCCGCCAGGGCCAGGAAACCACCGGCCACTGACACGTTCTTCATAAACATCAGCATCTGCATCTGTTCGGCAGGCTGATAGTGGAAAATAAAGGCAGCCATCAGAGTGAAACCGGCCAGCAGCACGGAGAGGCTGCGGGTAAAGAGGCCCAGCACGATGGCAAGGCCACCGCCCAGCTCCAGCAGGATCACCAGCGGCAACATAAAGCCCGGCACGCCCATCGCTTCCATATAACCCTGAGTACCGGCGTAACCGCCGATCTTGCTCCAGCCCGCCATCACGAACATCAGCGCCAGCAGTACACGACTCGCCAGCAGCGCAACATCTTTCATCTTGTCCATTTCACTATCCTCATTTATCTCGTATCGCCACTGACCAATCAGGGCAGGTCAAACAACAGGGCTTGAGTGGCACTGGTTGCGACCAACTCCCACCGGTATTCATCACGACTGAGTACCCCGTCGCCGGGTCGGGCAGCCAGACCGTTGGCGGCAAGCTCCCCTGAAATCATCTGCAGGTAACCGTGTCGGCCAGCCAGTGCCCATTCGAGCGTCTCGCCCGGGGCCAGTTCCAGCCGCCATACGCGGGCCTGTTGGCGGATCCGCAGCGATCCCGCCTCGCCATCCGGTGACGCCACCAGCGTCATGCCCGGTCTGGACTCGATCTTCTTCTGCTGATACCCGGGTGGCGTGCCGAACTCGTTCGGCTCGATCCAGATCTGCAACAGGGAGAGAGGATCCGTCTGCGAGGGGTTGTACTCGCTGTGGCGGATCCCGCTGCCTGCGCTCATCAGCTGGAAATCCCCTGCCGGGATCTGCTCGGCATGGCCGAGGCTGTCCTTGTGCTCTATGGTGCCTTGCAGCACGCAAGTGAGGATCTCCATATTGGCGTGAGGGTGGGTGGCGAATCCGCCACCCGGCGCAACCAGATCCTGATTGATCACCCGCAGCACCGAGTGTCCCATCCACTCCGGGTCATAGTAGTGACCGAAGGAGAAACTGTGGCGCGCGTCCAGCCAGCCAAAGTTGGCCTTGCCCCGCGCTTCTGCGGCTCTCAATTGCATCATGGTCTGCTCCTCATCTATCCGGGGTTCGACTTAGCGGGGGTTGCCACCACCGATGCCGAACGGAATACGGTATTCGCTGCTCTGGCCAGCCAGGCTGACGGTCAGGTTGCCCTGGGTACGGCTCGGGATCAGCACCTGCTGGGTGCCAGTCAGGTTGGCGTGGACTGATGCCAGCAGATCGCCAGACTCGTCACGCACTTCCAGCATCGGATTGGCTTTGCCATCCATTGCGGCGGTGGCATTCCAGTTCACAAACAGCACGCCGGGCATGGCGTTGAAGTCAGCCGGTACGGAAGCGTTGGCGAAACCTGTGGTCATCAGGCCTGCAACGGCCAGCATCTTGATTACGTTTTTCATGTTCATTCAGTCTCTTGTTTTATATGTCATTGCCAAGGCCTTTTCGGCCAGAATCAATGCATCCATGCAAGAGGTTATTCAAATAGTGTGTTGTTCTTTCACCGACATCAGACAGACCGATTTGGTGTGTCACAGTGCGGAACTTCCCGCATATTTGGCCGCTCGACGTTCCTGCCTAAGCGTTGATTGAATATTAAAGACACTTGGCCTAACTTGTTAGCGAGATAAACTGGCAAACATGTTCAAAAAAATTGAAGGTATGAAATGGCCAAGGAATCGAACAAGGAACGGGCGCTGACCCTGGAAGCCATCCGGGTGCTGGACGCCATCGACCGCCGTGGCAGCTTCGCGGCAGCGGCCGACGAGCTGGGCAAGGTGCCCTCGGCATTGAGCTATACGGTGCAGAAGCTGGAAGACGAACTGGATGCCATGCTGTTTGACCGCAGCGGCCACCGCACCAAGTTCACCCCGGCGGGCCGCATGCTGCTGGAACGCGGTCGGGTGCTGCTGGAGGCGGCCGAGCATCTGGTGGGCGAGACCCGGGCGCTGGCCCGCGGCTGGGAGACCGACATCACCATCGCCGTCGATGCGCTGGTCCCGGTGCAGGCTCTCTACCCCTTGGTGGAGAAGCTGGCCGAGCAGACCGATACCCGACTGCGGCTGCGAGCCGAGGTGCTGGCGGGCAGCTGGGAGTGTCTGGAAGATGGCCGCGCCGACCTGCTTATCTCCTCGATCAACCCCGATATCATGATGACCGGCATTAAGCATCAGGTGCTCAAGGAAGAGGTAATGCTCTACGTCGCCCATCCCGATCACCCGCTGCATCAGGAGCCGGAGCCGCTGGCAGACGAAACCCTGCGTCGCTACCGCGCCATCGCGGTAGCAGATTCGGCGCTGCGCAAACCGGTGCTCACCTATCGCCTGCTGGACAAGCAGCCGCGCCTCACCGTCAGCACCATGGCGGAAAAACGCAACGCTCTGCTGGCGGGTATCGGCGTCGGTACCATGCCGCAAAGCTGGATTGAGGAGGACATCCGGGCCGGACGACTCAAGGTGATCAGCCCCGAATATCGCCATCAGTTGCAGGTGGTGCTGGCCTGGCGGCGGGACACCATGGGCAAGGCCAAGAGCTGGCTGGTGCGGGAGATACCAAAACTGTTTGCGGTCGGTGAAAAATGAGACCCAGTTAACAGAAATGTTAATTGTGCGCCTCGCTTGACACCCAATATCTTTGCTGATTTCATAGCCGCCTCATTGACCCCATGGAAGCTGTAGAAAATGAAAAAGACTTTGCTGGTAGCCCTCACCACCCTGCCCCTGTTTGCCAATGCTGGCCTGATGGACTCTCTGACCGACAGCGTCACCAGCAGCGTAAAAGATGCGGCCAATACCGCCGTATCCGGTGCTGTGGACAGCGCATCCAACGAAGCCATCAAGCAGGCACTGGATATCAAGGAAGGCGGCTCCAACAAGCAGGCTATCAAAGAGAAGCTGGGCGCACCGGCCTCCACCAAGACCGAATCTGGCCTGGAAGTGTGGACCTATGATCTGGATGCCCTGAACAAGGCCTCTCCGCTGCTGGCAGAAACCACCAAGACTCTGCTGAAAGATACCGATGCGACCAAGAAAAACGTGGTTATCAAGTTCGAAGGCGAAACCGTCAAGAAAGTAGACCTGACCGACAAGGCTCAGGGCTAAGTTCGCTCGTCCGGTGGAGTGGGCTGCACACCCGCACCGACACAGATAGCAAGAGGGGGAGCATCAGGCTCCCCCTCTTTCATTATCTACTTGTTACACCTTGAAGCGATGCACCAGTGCCACCAGCTGGCGATTGGACTCCAGCAGGGTGGCCGAACTCTGTTCGGTATTCTGCCCGTTATCCACCAGCAGATTGACCATGTCACGGATAGTGACCATGTTACGGTTGATCTCTTCGGTCACCCGGCTCTGCTCCTCTGCCGCAGTCGCAATCTGGGTGCCCAGATCGTTGATCTGCACCACAGCATCCGCCATCTTGTCGAGCCCGCCGGTCACCTGCTCGGTATTCTCGGTCGCCGCCTGACAGCTCTGTTTGGTGTGCTCCATGGCCACCACGGCTTCGGCCACCCCCTGCGTCAAGCGGGAGAGCATGCTCCCCACCTCGGCGGTGCTATTCTGGGTTCTCGCCGCCAGCGCTCGCACCTCATCGGCCACCACGGCAAAACCACGCCCCTGCTCACCGGCCCGCGCCGCCTCGATGGCCGCGTTGAGTGCCAACAGGTTGGTCTGGGCGGCAATATCGCCGATCACGCTGAGCACACTACTGATCTTGCGGGCATCTTCCTGCATCCCCAATACCTTGGTCGCGGCAAGATCGACTTCATCGATCAATGCAGCCACACTGGCAGAGGCCTGACCCACCACCTTGCGGGACTGAATCGCCTGACCATTGGCCGACTCGGTAAAGCTGGCTGAATCGCTCGCGTGGTGTGCCACGCTGTCGGCCGTGGAGCTGAGCTCGGTCAGGGCTGTCACTATCTGATCGGTCTCGGCGGCATGCTCACCGAGAATGCGTCTGGCCTGCCCCGTCTGCTGATCCAGCTGGGCCAATTCACGGGTAATCAGCTCTGTGGTCTCGGTCACCTGCAACATCATCTGTTGCAGATAGGCGATAAAGCGGTTCACCGATTGGGCGATATGGTCCAGCTCATCGTGCCCCTTGACCCGGATCCGGGCAGTCAGGTCAGCATCCCCGGCCGAGAGCGCATCGATATTCTGCTTGAGAGTGTCGAGTCGACTGCCCAGCTGCTTGATGGCCATCAACATCAGCGCAAACAGCAACACTACCAGCGGTAGCTGGATCGCTGCCAGCGTCTTGAGCACCTCCTGACTGTCGTGGGTCAGGGTGCTGGTCGGCAGCGCCGCCGCCAACAGCCAGGGGGTTCCTTCGATGGGCTGCATCAGCAATGTCTGCTCTTCACCCAGATCCTGAAAAGTGGTGCGCTGCAACGCGGCGCCATTACCCGGCCCCAGCAGGCTGGCGATGGCACTGGCAAAGGGATAGTCCCCGTGAGATGAGAGGTTGCCCAGCACCACATCCCCGCTCAAACGACCATTCTTGCTGAGGATCTTGCCGTCGGCCTCGACGATCATCACCTGACCACCGATCTCCTGCTCTTTTTTGGCGACCAGATCATTAAAGAAACCCAGCGTCACATCGATGGTGGACACTCCGTAGAGGGAACCGTCACGATAGATCCCCATGGCGCAGTTGGTTCGCGGTTGCTGACTGGCACCATCCTTGTAAGCCGCCGCCCAGACACACATGCCTTTCGCCGCCTGCTGCCCGGCTCTGTGCCAGGGCTGCTCGAAATAGTTGGGTGCCTCGGCCGAGTTCCAGTAGGTGTTAGGGATCAGCTTGTTGGCACCATCCCGATGAAAGAAGGTACTGAACTTGATGCGACCGGCTTCCCGCTGATCCGGCATCGGCCAGATGCCGCCACCAAACACCATGGCATTGCCATATTGATCGATCAGGGCAGGGAGAACGGCATCGATTTGCTCGCTCGGCAGCTGGGCAACCAGCTGGGTGATACTGCGTGACTGGCTCTGCACCCCGTTGAGCTGATCGCGAATGTCGGTCGCAATCTCGCTGACTCGCAGCACCAGATTCTGCTCACCCGCCCGTTGCAGCTCGGGTTTGACCCATAACTGGATACCGATAACGGTCAGCACACAGACCGCCACCATGAATCCCAGAAAAACGGCGGTATATCGCCCCTTGATTGTCCCCAGATCCCAACCCATACCCTCTCCTGTTGACGGCCACTGCTAACTGCAGCTTGTTATAAGAACGGGCATTATCTTGCAATTCGCTCATGGCGCGTTTGCCATCGCTCACATAAGCGACAGCAAGATAACGATTCGAGCAAAATGGATCGATGGGATCACAAAAAGGGCGGCCTCGGCCACCCTTCGGTTTGTCACTGTGGTGTGCAACAGCAGGCGCTGTTACTGGTTCGCTTCGGCGAACTGCTTCATCGCTTCGGCGTGCTTGGTCATGCCGGCGGCACGCTCGTTGAGGTTCTTGATGAACTCAGCCTTCTTGGCCGGATCTTCAATGCGGTCATAACGTTGCTGCAGGTTGGCCTGGATCTGCTCCGGGGTCATGTTCTGCAGACGGGCCATCTTGTCATGGCGGCCACCGTGGTGTTTGCCACCCATCATGCCACCGCCATCCATCGGGCAGTCCACCATGGCACCGGGCTGGCCGGTAGGTGCAGCTTCACTGGCGGCATAGGCGCCCAGCGGCAGGCCAAGGATCAGGGTGGCGGTCAGCAGGGTTTTGGTCAGCTTTTTCATGGTCTATCTCCTGTAGGGATGATTCTGGTTCGGCGCTCTTGCCTTGCCCTCAAGTAAACACCCGTCCAGTGTCTGAACTTTGCCAGCATCGCCCTTTTTTGTAGCAGAGTGTGGCATCGTGCGGATCTGGCACACTTTGACACAAACCGCCGGGCGGATTTTCGTATACTCGTGCCAACGCCAAGCAGGGGAGGTATTCATGAACCAGGGCAACACCCACATTCTGGTGGTCGACGACCACAGCGAGATCCGCGATCTCTTGAAGCGCTTTCTGGAACAGCACGGCCTGCGAGTCAGCTGCGCCCGGGATGGCAAAGAGATGAAGCGACTGCTGGAGGAGCGGGAGTTCGACCTGCTGGTACTGGATCTGATGATGCCGGGTGAAGATGGCCTGACCCTCTGCCGCGAGCTGCGGGTCAAATCGAACCTGCCCATCATCATGCTGACCGCCATGGGGGAAGAGACCGACCGCATCATCGGGCTGGAGATGGGGGCCGACGACTATCTGGCCAAGCCTTTCAACCCGCGCGAGCTGCTGGCGCGCATCAAGGCGGTGATGCGCCGCACCCAGGCCGAGACCCAGCCCGCCGCCGAGACCCTGACCCGGGATCTGCGCTTCGATCGCTGGCTACTCGACGTCAATCGCCGGGAGCTGGTCGATGAGGATGGGGTGGGCCTCAGCCTCTCCACCGCCGAATTCGATCTGCTCAAGGTGTTTCTCGAACGCCCGCAGCGGGTACTGAGCCGGGATCAACTGCTGGATCTGGCCCGTGGCCGCGAGGCGGTAGCCTTCGATCGCGCCATCGATACCCTGGTGAGCCGCCTGCGCCGCAAGCTGGAGCGGGATCCCAAGAATCCGGAGCTGATCAAGACCATCTGGGGTGGCGGCTATATGTTCTCCGCAGACGTGACGCAGGTTTAAGCAGTGGGCACCTTGCGACGACTGTGGGCACGGATGTGGCCCAAGGGGCTGACCGGCCAGATCATTCTGGTGGCGCTGGCGGGGTTGATCCTGATCCAGCTGCTCAGCATCCAGATCTACCGCTCGGATCGGGAGGAGGCGCTCGGCTTCGTCAACAGCCGCAACGCCATGCAGCGGATCATCTCGGTGGTCAGGTTGCTCTCCCTCTCGCCCCCGTCACTTTATGACGAGATCCTCAAGGCGAGCCGTAGCGAAACCCTGCTGCTGCGCCTCTCCGACGAGCCACTGCAACCGGATAACCGCAGCCCCCGCTTCGAGCAACTGGTGCGCTCGCGCCTCAACTACCCCCCCGGCCTCACCGTCGAGATCAGCGCCGAGCTGAAAGAGGATACCCAGCGCAGCAAGGCATGGGAGCATCACGCCCGCATGATGCGGGATCGCAAGGGGCCGCCCCCGCCACGGGATATGCGCCTCTACGGCTCCATCGAACTGCCGCAGGGGGGCTGGCTGCAGTTTAGCTCGCTGGTCGACAAGGAGGCGGGCAGCTGGTCGTGGCAGACCACCCTCAACCTGATGCTGGTCGCCAGTCTGGTGATCGGGCTGATGGTGCTGCTGTTTCGCCGTGCCACCCGCCCGCTCAAGCAACTGGCAGGCAACGCCGAGCGGCTCGGACGCGGCGAGGATATCGAACCGCTGCAGGAGGTGGGGCCGACCGAGATCCGTGAGTCGATTCAGGCCTTTAACCGGATGCACACCCGGCTCGACCGCTTCGTGCAGGACAGAACCCGGATGCTGGCGGCCATCTCCCACGATCTGCGCACCCCCATCACCAGCCTGCGGCTGCGCACCGAGTTTCTGGCCGATGGCGAGGACAAGGAGCGGATCCAGCAGACCCTGCAACAGATGGAGCAGATGCTGGCGGCGACCCTCAGCTTTGCTCGCGAGGAGGGGCAGCAGGAGGCCACCCGCGAGCTGGATCTGGTCAGCCTGCTGGTCAGCCTGTGCGATGACTATGCCGATACCGGCCAGCCGGTCACCTGTCTGGCGGAGGGCAAAGAGGTCTACGCCTGCCGGGCCAATACCCTGCGCCGGGTGTTGCAGAACCTGATCGGCAACGCCATCAAATATGCCGGCAGCGCCGAAGTGTCGCTGGAACGCTGCAAGGAAGAGCTGTTGATCCGGGTTTGCGACAACGGGCCGGGGATCGATCCGGCGCGGCTGGAGGATGTGTTCAAACCCTTCGTACGGCTGGACGAAGCGCGCAACACCGAGTCGGGCAGCGTGGGGCTGGGGCTCTCCATCGCTCGCACTCTGGTCCATCAACACGGCGGCGAGCTCACCCTGCTCAATCGACCACAAGGGGGACTGGAGGCGCGGATCAGCCTGCCGCTGTAAGTAGTCACTCTATCCGCCAGCCTTGTCATGGCGTCTTTTGCATCATGCAAACTTCATCATGTGAACGCTTGTTCTTCAATGAGAAAGGCGGTGATAATCGGTGACCACGGGACGGTATACGGCAACGGATTGGAGCAAGGATGGCCTCTTCCAGGACAGGAGTCATAGTCAGTATCGGATGGGGGCTCCTGCTGCTAGCGCTGGCCCTGCCTGCCTGGGCCAAAGCCCCGGAAGAGCCGATCATCATTACCAACTCCAAAGCCTGGCAGCCCTTCTCCTATATCAATGAGTCGGGCCAGCCGGATGGCCTGCTGATCGATTTGTGGCGCGAATATGCCCGGGTGACCGGCCAGAAGATCGAGTTCAGGCTGGTCGACTGGCAGGGCTCCCTCGACTTGCTCCATGAGGGGAAGGCGGACGTTCACGCCGGACTGCTCTGGTCACCGGAGCGGGACAAGCTGTTCGACTATGGTCAGCCCCTCGCCCAGCTAGACTCCCAGCTCTTCTTCTCAAGCGAACTGCGCGGCACCGATGTGCACTACTACTTGCTCCATGAAACGGTCGGGGTGGTGGCCGGTGGCTACGAGGAGTATTACGCCAGACGCTACTTTCCCGGCACCAGACTGCAAACCTTCGATGACAATGACACCCTGCTGGCGGCAGCCTTTCGGGGCGACATAAAAGCCTTTATCGCCGATCTGCAGGTCGCCAACTTCTACATCTATACCTCGGAAGATCCCACCCGCTTTATTCCGGTTCGCCACCTCTATACCGACCAGATCCGCTTTGCGGTGAAAAAGGGCGACCTTGCTCTGTTAAACCGGCTGGAAGAGGGCTTCGCCAAGCTCAAAGAGAGCGATCGGGAGCGGATCATCCGCAAGTGGATGCATGTCGAGACTGTCTATCCCATCCACCTCGGTCCCTGGCTGCTGCTGGCCGGGGTGTTGACCATGGTGGCCTACATAGTGCAACTGCGCCGGGCCGTCGCCAACCGCACCGCCGAGCTGAGCCGTGCCAACGCCAGACTGGAGAAACAAGCCGGTACCGACCCCCTAACCGGCCTGCTCAACCGACGGGCATTCATGCCCGCTATGGAGCAACGGCTGGCAAACGGCACGCCCTGCGCACTGTTGCTGTTCGATGTGGATCACTTCAAGGAGACCAATGACCGCTTTGGTCATGGCATCGGAGATCTGTTGCTGGAAAAGCTGGCCACTACTGTGACCAACCTGTTGCCCGAAGGAGCTCTGCTGGCCCGCATCGGCGGCGAGGAGTTTTGCCTGCTGCTGCCGCTGACGACGCTAGCAGAGACAGAACAGTGGGCCGAGCGCATTTGCCTAGAGAGCAACCGGCAAACTCTGCACGCCAGCAGCGGGGAGGTGACCCTCTCCATCAGTACCGGGGCCGTCTGGGTAGACGCAAAGAGAGAGGCTGATGCCGACCAGCTATTGCGACAGGCTGACGCCCTCATGTATCAGGCCAAGGGACTGGGGCGAAATACCTGGCAAGCTGCCCCCTATCAGGCATAACCCCTGACGGACGCGCAATAAAAACGGCCGCCATCCGAAGAGGGCGGCCGCATGACAGACTCCCTATCAGAAGTTGTAGGTCACGCCCAGGTTGTAGCGGCGACCGTCCAGCACAGTGCCATAGCTGCTGTAATCCACCGTCTTGTCGAACAGGTTGTAGACGCCAGCGGTCAGATCCAGATGCTTGTTGGCCTTGTAGACCAGACCCATGTCAAAGAAGGTGTAGGACGGGGTTCCCTCCGCCATCTTGACCCGGCTCAGGTACTCGGAAGTCTCGCCACGGAAGTTGACCCGTGACCAGAGGCTGAGATCCTCGGTGGTCTGCCAGTCTACGCTGCCGTTGAACATGTGGCGGGGCATCTGGTTGAGGGCATGACCTGCCAGCGGGCCACTCTTCTGCTCGGACTGGGTAAAGGTGTAGCTGGAGCTGACCGACCAATCCTCGTTGATGGCCCAATCCATCATCCCCTCGACCCCGCGCATGTTCGCCTTGTCGACGTTGACCCGGTCACTGATGAAGTCATAGCTGTGGCCATTGAGCGTACAGGCAGGCTGCTGCTTGTCAGTACAGCGACGCACTTCGGAGATCTTGTTCTTGAAGTCGGTGTTGAACAGGGTTACCCCGGCGTTGAAGCCCTGATGACCGTTCCACAGCAGGCCGATCTCTTCACTCACGCTGGTCTCGGGTTTGAGATCCGGGTTGCCGACCAGCATGCCATCCAGGCTGCCTCCACCGGTGACCTGACCCCAGTTGGCCGCCGACATCCGCAAGTCAGGTGAACGGTAGCCGGTCGAGACGCCCCCTTTCAGGGTCCAGCTCTGATCCAGATGCCAAACGCCATAGAGGCGCGGGCTCCAGTGAGTGCCGTAGTTCTGATCCCGATCCATGCGGGCGCCACCGGTCAGGGCAAAGCTGTCGGTGAGTGACCACTCATCCTCGACAAACATCGCCCAGCTCCAGCGGGTCAGCTGCTCGGCAGGGTTGGCCACTTTCAGGGTATTGCCCTGATCGTGCAGATCTTCATAGCGATACTGACCACCAACACTCAGGTAGTGATCCCCCAGAATAAATTGGGTGTGGGTATCGGCGATGGTGTTGGTGAGCTCCATCTTGCGGCCGGGGTTGGTGTTGGTCTCCTGCTGCAGATAGCTGCTGGACGAGCCGAACTCATACTGACCATCATGGGTCAGCGCATAGTTGGTGCGCTCGTAGCGGTTGAGGCTATCTTTCGCCTTGGCATCCAGCGAATTGCCGGCCGTGCGATCCCGATCCTGCAGACTGCGACTGGCTTCCAGATCGAAGCGGTTATGGTCGTCAGGCTTGAAGCTGAGTACGGCCGTGCCACTGCGGGTCTCCTGCTCGGCAAAGCCCTGGGTAAATTTGTCTTCGCCACGATGCGCCAGCTGGCCATTGAAACGCAGCCCCAACACGCCATCAATCAGTGAACCTGCGGTATAGGCATCGGTCTGGAAGCTGTTACCGGCATCCTTGTTCTCCTGGAAGGTCGAATCAGCGTGAACCGACCCCTGCCAGGCCAGACCGGTGGTCTTGCGGGTAATCACGTTAATCACGCCGCCCATGGCATCGGAACCATAACGGGATGACATGGGGCCGCGCACGACCTCAATGCGCTCGATCGCCTGCAATGGCGGCAACCAGCCTTGCTCGATACCCGGACCGTCGCTATTGGGACGAGTGCCACGGCTATCCACCTTCTTGCCATCAACCAGCATCAGGGTGTATTTCGACCCCATACCACGAATGCTGATATCACTGCTGCTACCCCCGCCAGTCACCACGACACCGGGTACATCCTTCAGGGCATCGGTCACATCGCGATATGCCCGCTTCTCCAACTGCTCACGGGTAATCACGGAGATGGAGGCGGCAGAGTCTTCAATCTTCTGCTGGAAGCCGGAAGCGGTGACGACCATCACCTCTTGTTCGGCAGCATGGGCTTGGGTCGCAAGAAGGGAGCAGATCAGCAAGGCAAGCTTGCTCGGTTTCACTGTTGTCATGTTTTGGCCTGAACGTTTTTAGTAGGAAAGTGGCGTATTCCCTTACTTCACTCGTTACAACGCCCTGGCATCCGGCCAGGAGCAACATTAGTAAAGGCTCATTTGAAAAGCACTTTATTAATCGGTTCGCATTGTAACGACCTTGTTCAGATCATTCAAACAATAATCATTATCATTTGCTGATATGCGATGCCCCCTGCAGAACAGACCCACATGACCAGCATCTCTTGATAAGAGACTGTTTTAACGGAATAAATCCATAACCAACATGGGGATTACACAAACAAGCGGGAGCGATGCGATGACGTACCGTTACCAGATTGTCTGATTTAATCATCAAGATCTATCAGCTTGCTGTGAAACAATATGGCCAACATGGGATGTGCTGCGATACAGAGGTGAAAACCGTGGCAAGAACGCCAACAGGGGAAGGTATTGCCATCGTGGCAGGATGCGTCAGCTCACAAACAGGCTCAAAACACCAAAGCCCGGTCGTGGGGCCGGGCTCTGGTGTGCAAAAATGAGACTCAATGGGCAAAAACGCCCATAGCAAAAAGGCCTTCCCAGTCGGGAAGGCCTTTCAAATTAGTGGCGGAGCGGACGGGACTCGAACCCGCGACCCCCGGCGTGACAGGCCGGTATTCTAACCGACTGAACTACCGCTCCGCTGTCTGGTTAGCTTTTTGCTAAATTGTATGCCGCTTCAACGAGGTGTCATCCTCTCGGCCAACGTCGTGATGTGCACGTCGCTGTTTAATTGGTGCCTGGCAGTGTCCTACTCTCGCATGGCGAATGCCACACTACCATCGGCGCTACCGCGTTTCACTTCTGAGTTC
>NZ_JAPDCD010000057.1:0-21164 GCF_027705695.1 Aeromonas sp. QDB62
CCTGGCCGCAGTGCTCGACCTGCATACCCGGCGGGTCGTGGGCTGGGCGATGTCTGACAAACCTGATGCAGAGTTGGCAATAAAAGCACTGGAAATGGCCTATCAGCAACGAGGCTGCCCATCTGGCGTGCTGTTTCACTCTGACCAGGGCAGCCAATATGGCAGCCGGGCATTTCGGCAACGACTGTGGCGTTATCGAATGACCCAGAGCATGAGTCGCCGTGGTAATTGCTGGGATACTCACCGATGGAGCGATTGTTCAGAAGCCTGAAGTCAGAGTGGCTTCCAGCAACGGGGTACATGGGTCTGCGGGAAGCAAAGCGGGATATCAGTTATTACCTGATGGTTTACTACAACTGGCGGCGTCCACATCAACACAATGACGGGATACCGCCAGCAAAAGCCGAGGTTCGGCCTAACCAAGTGTCCGGATTTAGTTGACCACTACACAATGAGATCGCACAAACTGGACTAAGTTCCCTTCCTCCAGTGATCTACTAATCGGCACAGCTATTTAGCCTTTCAACAACGCCTCGTTATAAGTAGGTAGATACTCTGAAATTTTATCTCATGATGATGGTTAGCTATTTGATGATCTCACCACAATTAATATCTAACCTATCAATATAATCACCCTTGATATGGACAAATAAAGACACAGAAAGAAAACGTTTTACGTTGATTTAGTGTGCGGTAGTTCAAAGGTACAGCAGTTGTTTATTTTCATTCCTAACGTTATGTCTAAAATCTCTCCACTCCTGTTCGCTACGGAATCAACAGGACAATAACAATATGGGACTCTTACCAATGAAAAAGACACTACTAGCCGTCACTATCTCTTTATCTCTGTTTGGGCTGACAGCCTGCAATTCTGAAAATACCAGCAAAGAGCATATTCCTCTTGAATTAACCGTTGCTCATATCAACGATACCCACGCCCATCTGGACCCGACGGAGAATGGCTTGGCCATACAGCCTACGGGTCAACAGAAGTTCGAGTTTTTCGCCAAACTGGGAGGCTATCCTCGGCTGAAGTTCAAACTGGATGAATTGCGCGAGCAGGCTGGCAAAGATGGTCGTCACTTCCTGACCCTGTTTGGCGGAGATGCCTTCCAGGGTACACTCTATTTCACTCAGTTCCGTGGCGAAGAAGAGTCCCGCTTGCTCTCGGATATGGGGATCGATGCAGCAACGTTGGGCAACCACGAGTTTGATCTGGGCAATGGCCCCCTAAATGATTATGCGGCCAAAGTCAATTACCCGATCGTGGCCGCTAACCTGGTCAAATCTAGTAGCAGCGCGCTAAAAGACAACCAGAATATTCACGAATATATCATTAAAGAAATAAACGGCGAGAGCGTAGGCATATTCGGTCTGGTACTCGACAATATGCACGATATTTCTTCACCAGATAAAGACACTCAGTTCCAACCAATGATTGCGTCAGCGCAGCGAACCGTTGATGCATTGAAGAAAAAAGGCGCCAATAAAATTATCATGGTGACCCATATCGGGTTGCAATCAGACCAAGCTGTCGCCAAGGCTGTCAACGGTATCGACCTGATCGTGGGTGGGCACTCTCAAACATTCCTGGGTGATATGGATGAGCTAAAATCCATTGGCTACACCGCCCATAACCAGAATCCGAGCGATGACAACACCTACGCCCAGATGGTCACTAATCCAGATGGCGGCAAAACCTGTATTGTTCAAGCCGGTGAGTGGGCCAAAGGCTATGGCCTGGTCAATGTTTCCCTGAGCAAAGAAGGCACCATCACCAAGTGTGAAGGGCGTAATACCCTGATGAGTGGCGATGACTTCACCAAGTCAGTTCCCGACCCCAAAGACAGTAAAAAAACCATCAAAGTGCCGTTGGGTGGTTCCGAGCAGACTAATGTCGTTGACTATATCGCCAAGTCCCCGGTTATCGAGATCGTGCCCGAAGATCAGACCATGCGTGATGTGATCGATACCGAGTACAAACCGGCTGTCGCAGCACTGGAGGCAAAGGTCATAGCAGATGTTCCGGTCAAACTGCCGCATGTCCGGGTTCCCACCACACCAGATGGCGCGGGCCTCATCGATCCTCTGGTCGCTGAATCACTCTACTGGAAACTGAACCAGCTTAATACCAAGGTTGATTTCACCATTCAAAACGCGGGTGGCGTGCGAGCTGACGTCAATGCCACACCGCTCACCGTTGGATATGTCATGGGAACCTTGCTGCCTTTTGGCAACAAGATCGCCGCCTTTAACTTAAAAGGTAAAGATGTTCGTGCCACTTTGGAGTATGCAGTCGACTACGCAATTGGTCACCAGACCGGGATTGCAGCATCCAGTGGAGCCTTCCCTTATGTTGGCCATCTGAGCTACACCTACGATGGCAAACTGGCCAAAGGTTCTCGTATCACCAAGCTGGAAGTGCTGGATGCAAACGGCCAATGGGCACCATTGGACGATGAAAAAATCTACCGCGTCGGCTCAAATACCTATATTGCTGCAGGTAAAGATGGTTATAACGGCCTGCTCAAGCGTGAAGAGCTTCCCAATAAAGGCGATTACGTTGATACCGGCGTAGGTGAAAACGAAATGTTTATGGAATATGCAGAAACACAAGAAACGCTCACTGCACTGCCATACCAAACTGTAACTTACTATGCCCCCCCCAAACCATAAATCTGTATGTATGCACCACGGCGCCTGAGGGCGCCGTTTTTATGGCATACTCCCGAGCCAGCAATGCCAGAGGAGATGATTTGATGGCCAAGTACGACAAGATTTCCCCCGAGACCCAGCAGGAGGCGATGAAAATTGCCCGCGCCAACCAGAAGCCGGGGCAGACCAAGGAGCAGACCCAGCTTATCGCGCAAGGGATCCAGAAAGGCATCGACGAATACAAGAAACAGATGAAGGCGCGGGCCCGCGAAGCGAGCCGCCAGAAAAAATTGCAGGCCAAAGCCCGGCAACCACAGGGTGAGCCGCAAACCGAAGAGCAAGACGATCAGCTCGAGCTGGTTGAAGTCAGCCATCAGCATCCCCTGCCCTGGATCTTGCTAGTGCTAAGCTGGCTGGGTTTTGCCGCCGCCTGGTTCTGGTTGCGCTAAGGCGCACGGAAGCAAACCTTTATCCGCGATCCTCTTCACAGCCTGGCCCCGGACTGCTGGTGATTACATGCGAAGAGTGATTAAATCCCGCGCCTCTTGCTTAAGACACCCGTGTTTTGACGATCAGTTTTCAGGAAAGATGTTATGAACCCCGCTCCGCTCTATCTGCTGGCCCCTTTTGTGCTGTTCCTTGTGACCATGCTGCTCTATCGCATTTCACCGCTGCGGGCGGTCGCCGCCGGTGGAGTGCGCTGGTTTATCCTCCCCTCCTTTACCCTGTTTATTTTGCTGATCATCATCAACGGCGCCGCCGATCCCGCCCTGCGCAATCCGGCGTTCCACTGGCTGATGCCGGGCCTTGGCTTTGCCCTGAGCCTGTTTCCGGCCCTGCCCAAGGCGCTGGTGCCACGGCTCGCCATCAAGGAGGGTGCCTTTGCCGCCCTCGGTCTGATGCTGATGAGCCTGGCCATGGTCTACTGACCAACTGGCCACAGCCGTTAACATGACTCAAGGGGCGCTCTGTGACGGGCGCCCCTTGTACAAACAATGGCCTGCAGGCATCTTGGTGACAGGATAACCAGCAAGGAGGCCAAATGGACAATCCGCCCGATTTCATGGCGCAGTGGGATTATCAGGATCCCGCCGCCACCGCACTGCGTTTTCATGCACTCCTTCCCGAAGCACGCGCTGCCGCCGACCTGCAACTCGAACTGGAGTTGCTGACACAGATAGCCCGTACCCATTCGCTGCAACGCCAGTTTGCCGAAGCCCATCAGCTGCTCGACGAGATAGAACCGCGCCTCACCGAGGCAACCCCTAGAGCCCGGATCCGTACCCTGCTGGAGCGAGGCCGCACCTTTAATTCGGCGGACGACAAGGCCAGAGCCAAAACCCTGTTTGAGCAAGCCTGGCAGTGGGGACTCAAGGAGAAGGAGACCTATCTCGCCATCGACGCCGCCCACATGATCGCCATCGCTACGCCGCTGGAAGAGCAGAGCCGCTGGAATCAACTGGCGATGGAGCTGGCAGAGCGCAGCAGTGACGAGAAGGTGCGCGGCTGGCTTCCCCCCCTTTACAACAATCAGGGCTGGACCCTGTTCGAACTGGGCCGCTTTGAGGAGGCCAAAATCCAGCAGCAGAAGTGCCTGGCCTGGCATCTGCAAAATAACCAGCCGGCCAAGGCGTTTATTGCCCGCTGGAGTCTGGCTCGCCTGACCCGGGCCCAGGGTCAGCACCAGCAGGCACTGGCAGAGCTGCTCCAGCTCAAGGCCGATATGGCCGGGGCGGGTGAGCCGGAGGATGGTTATCTGTTCGAGGAGTTGGGGGAGAATGCCTTGGTGCTGGACGATCCGCTGGCTGCGGAATACTTCTCCCGCGCCTGGTTTTTGCTGTCGCAGGATCGCTGGTTTAGCGCCAACGAAGGGGAGCGACTGACCCGCCTCAAGCAACTCGCCAAACTCTGACTTCGCCCCCAAAAGAGAGGGCGGCCAATGCCGCCCGTCACTCGGTTGAACCGTTCCCCCTCTTACATCTTGCGGGCGTTCAGCCAGAACACGTCACGACTCACGTCACGCTCACCTCTTCCCAGCTCTGCTTCTTGCGGTAAATGGTGGAAGGGCTGATCTCGAGCAGTGCCGCTGCCTTGGGAATATTGCCGTCACAGCTGGCGATGGCCTGTTCGATCACCTCTTTTTCCACCAGCCAGAGCGGACGGATCGGCCCGCTGGCCACCCCGATAGCTGCCGGAGCCGATGCCACGGCCGCCGCAATCGCAGCCGGCAGCTGGGGACGAACCCCATTGAGCGGTGGCGGCAGAATATCCGGACTCACCAGCTCCTTGTCGTTGAGCACCACGATATTGCGCACCACGTTTTGCAGCTCGCGTACGTTGCCGGGCCAGGGGTAGTCGAGCAGCACTCGCGCCGCCTCAACGTCGAAATCCTTGAAGCGTTTGTTCTCTTCTTTGGCGTAGCTCTGCAGCAGGGTGCGCGCCAGCAGCAGGATATCCTCGCCCCGCTCCCGCAGCGGCGGCAGGGTGAGCGGAATGACATGGAGCCGATAGTAGAGATCCTCGCGAAAACGCCCCGCTTTCACCTCCACCAGCGGATCCCGGTTGGTGGCGCAGATAAAGCGCACATCCACCGTCTCGAGCTTGCCGCTGCCGACCCGCTGTACGGTGCCGGTCTGGATAAAGCGCAGCAGTTTGCTCTGCAGATCCAGGTCCATCTCGCAGATCTCGTCGAGAAACAGGGTGCCGCCATCGGCCAGACTGGCCGCCCCCTTGCGATCCCCCTGGGCGCCGGTAAAGGACCCCTTCACATGGCCGAAGATCTCGCTCTCCATCAAATCGTGGGGAATGGCGGCGCAGTTGAGGGCAATAAAGGGCTGTTCACTGCGGGGGCTGCACTGGTGAATCGCCTCGGCACACACCTCTTTGCCGGTGCCGCTCTCGCCAGTGATAAAGACGGTCGCCTTGCTGGGCGCTGCACTCTCGATGATGCGATAGACCGCCTGCATCGCCATAGAAGCGCCGATAAAGCCGAAGAACGAGCTGCGCTCGAAATTCTCCCGATAGTGGGCAACCAGCGAGCTCAACTGCTGATGTTTCAAGGCATTGCGAACGGTGGCGCAGAGCCGCTTGCTGTCAAACGGCTTGGTCAGAAAATCGAATGCACCGAGGCGCATCGCCTCCACCGCCACATCCACCGAGCCGTGGGCGGTGATCACCACCACCGAGCAAGGCAACTGCTGTTCGGTGATCATTTGCAGAATATCCATGCCGGACATATCCGGCAGTTCCAGATCCAGCAGCACCACGGGGGGAGGACTTGCCAGCAACTGCGCCAGTGCCTGCTGACCGCAGTCGGCCAGTACCACCTCGTACCCCTCCTGGCGCAGGTACTGTTCATAGACCACCGCCAGACTACGGGTATCTTCCACCAGCAGGACACGCGATTTATTTTCAGCCACCGGACTCATCCTTGTATTTGATTCTGCGATCTATTTTGCCTTTTTTCGCGCACAAACCCAACGCCAAGACAGCTCTGTTATCCCGCGATTATAGGAGATGTACAAGTGAAAACGGCTCCTTAAGGAGCCGTTTTTCACTACAAGAAGGAATTACTTCTTGGCGTCGTCAGCAGTCGGCTTCTCGATAGCCAGCAGCTCAACGTCAAACACCAGCACGGCATTCGCCGGGATGGAGCCTGCACCGTGCTCGCCATAGGCCAGCTTGGACGGCAGGAAGAACTTGAACTTGGAGCCAACCGGCATCAGCTGCACGCCTTCGGTCCAACCCGGGATAACCTGGTTGAGCGGGAAGGTGGCCGGCTCGCCACGATCGACGGAGCTGTCGAACTTGGTGCCGTCGGTCAGGGTACCGGTGTAGTGAACCTTGACGATGTCGGTAGACTTCGGCTTGGCGCCGTCACCCATCTTCTCGACCTGATATTGCAGGCCGGATTCGGTGCTCTTCACACCCTCTTTCTTGGCGTTGGCAGCCAGGTACTCTTCGCCTTTCTTCAGATTCTCAACGGCGTCTTTCTCGGCCTTGGCCTTGGTCAGCTCGTTGATCTTGGCGTCGTAATCCTGCAGTACCTTCTGGATCTCTTCATCAGTCATCTTGGCTTCTTTGCCCAGACCGTCGGTGACCCCTTTCAGGATCACGGCGTTGTCCAGTTTGATGCCCAGTTCCTGCTGACGCTCCAGGGTATTGGCGATGTAACGACCCATGGAGAGGCCAATTGCGTAGCCAGATTGCTCTTCAAAGCTCTTGGCTTCGGCCTTGGTCGCCTCTGCCGGCTTGCTGGCTTCTGCCTTCACTTCGGCGGTATTGGCCGCAGCAGGCTTCTCGTCTTTTTGGCAAGCAGTCAGACCGACGGCAACCGCCGCCGCCAACAGGGACACCTTCAGAAATTTGTTCATCAGTTTCTCCAAACTCCAAATACCGCTCTCGGTTCCATCGTGAAATGAGAGGTTTATCGTGATAAGCGCCTTATACTAACGCCGTGATCGCAGGTAACAAAAGCGTGAGACCGCAAAAATGATAAAAAGTGCCATTTATCTGGTGAGCCTCTGTTTAATGCTCACCGGTTGCGAGCAGAGCTCCCAACCCAACCAGCAAATGACCCTCGCCAGCACGGGTCTGCTGACCGCAGATCTCTCCAGTGATGGCAAGCAGGCCATCGTCTCCAGCATCAGCCAGGGCATCATCGTCTGGGATCTGGAACAGAACCGTCAACGCTGGCGCTGGAAGCAATCCGACTCGGCGGATGATCTGGTATTCATTACCCGTTTTGCCGAAGGCAACAGCCATGCCGTCACCGCCACCCCCGACACCTTTGCCACCTGGCGGCTGAACGACGGGCAGTCACAAGGCTACTACTCCCTTCCTGAATCCAAGCTGAGGGACATCGCGCTCTCTGCCGACGGTCGCTATGTGCTGATAGGGCGGGAAGATGGCAAGGCCGAGTGGCTTGATACCCAAAGCGGTCGTCGCCTGCAGTTTCTGGGGCATACCGAACAGGTCAATACGGTGGATCTCTCCGCCAACGGTCGCTACGCCCTGACCGGCGGCAACGACTACAGCGCCTATCTGTGGGATACCCGCAGCGGGCAGGTGATCTGGCGGTTCAACCATGGCGGCCGGGTGATCATGGCCAGACTGGAGCCGAGCGGCCGCTACGCCTTCACCGCCGACAGCAGCCGGGCCAGCATCTGGGATCTGAAAACCGGCAAACAGGTGAGTCAGCTGCAATATGATCACCGCTTCGAGGTCTACACCAGCGCCCGCTTTGCCAACGACGGCAAGTGGCTCATCACCGGCGCCCCTTCCCGCCAGCTCTCCTTGTGGCAAGTGAGCGATGGCGCCCTGCTGCAGAGCTGGCGCGTCTCACCGCAACCCAAGGTGAAACCGCCCAGCGCAGTGGTCTACGGCGTCGCTTTGCGCGACAATAGCCACCTTGTCAGTGCCAGCTCCAGTGGTCTGGCCGAAATCTGGACAATCAAGTAAGGACCCGAAGGCCCATGAGTCAGCAACTTAACGATCGCATCGAAACCCTGGAAACCCGTCTCGCCTATGCGGAGTACACCATAGAGCAGCTCAATGACGAGGTGACCACCCAGGGCCGTGAACTCGATCGACTCAAATACCAGATCCAGCTGCTGATCGACAAACTGCAAACAGTACAACCCAGCCAGATTGCCAGCATGGCCGAAGAGACTCCGCCGCCACACTATTGATGAGCGGCCTGCGATATTGATCCACGGACCGCCCCCCACCGGAATGAGCCTTTCCAGCCGCTTGGTCTGATAAGCAGTTTCAAGAGACTGACACTGGCAAAAACATAGCCCACGCAAACCGGTCGGCGTGCATTCAGCAAGGTGTCTGTTCAATAACAATAAAAAATCCGAAACAGGCTGAACCGGTTTCGGATTTTTTTCATCAAAATGTCCTGACAGCTGCGACTAGGCGCATCAGAATCAGCCCGCGTTAACCTTTGTAGATCTTCGGGTTAAATACATCCCGCAGCCAGTCACCCAGCAGGTTGATGACCAGCACCAGCACCACCAGACAGATACCCGGGAAGGCGGTGATCCACCAGGAGCCGGAGAAGATGTAGTTGAAGCCGACGCTGATAAGCGAACCGAGCGAGGGCTGATCAACCGGCATCCCCAGACCGAGGAAGGAGAGTGCCGCCTCGCTCATGATGGCGTTGGCCACCTGCACGGTGGAGATCACCAGAATGGGCGACAGGCAGTTGGGCAGAATGTGGCGGAACATGATGCGCGGGGCACGGAACCCCATCACCTTGGCTGCTTCCACATACTCCTTCTTCTTCTCCGCCAGCACAGAGGCGCGCACGGTACGGGCGTATTGCGGCCACTCGGCGATACCGATGATCACCACCAGCATCATGATGGCGAACTTCGAGTAGAACTCGGAGCCAAAGGTTGCCTGAAAGATGGCGGAGATGATGATCGCCACCATCATGGTGGAGAACGACAGCTGCACGTCGGCAAAGCGCATCAGCAGGTTGTCGATGCGACCACCGAAGTAACCGGCAATCAGACCGATCACGATGCCGAGCACCAGCTGCAGCGCCACCGCAAACAGGCCGATGGAGAGCGAAATACGGGCGCCATAGAGGATGGTGCTCCAGATATCGCGCCCCTGGTTGTCGGTACCGAGCCAGAAGCGCTCTTCGCCCCCTTCCAGCCAGGAGGGAGGCAGCTCGGCATCCATCAGATCAAAGCTGGTCTGGTCATAGACGTTGTGTGGTGCCAGCCAGGGGGCCAGCAGCGCCGCCAGTACAAATACCACGAACACCGCAAAGCTGAACATGGCTACCTTGTCCCGCAGGAAGTAGTAGACGATGTCAGAGTTCTTGAATCGTGCCCAACGGCTTGGGCTTGCAGTCACAGCATTAGTCATCTGTTACCCCTTGGCGGTCAGGTTTACGGTCGGGTTAATCAACCCGTAGAGCAGGTCGACCAGGGTATTGGTCACCACGAAGATCAGTCCCACGAAGATGACGTAGGCGGTGATCAGCGGGGTATCGACCCGGTGGATCGCCTCAAGGAACAGGAAGCCGGTGCCCGGCCACTGGAACACGCTCTCGGTCAGGATGGTGTAGGCCACCATGGTGCCGATCTGCACCCCGCCGACGGTAATAACCGGCAGCATGGTGTTTTTGAGGGCGTGCTGATAGTAGACCTTGTTGTTGTCCAGCCCCTTGGCGCGGGCGAATTTGACGTACTCGGAGGAGAGCTGCTCCAGCATCTCGGAGCGCACCAAGCGGATAAACAGCGGCAGCATGATGGAGGAGAGCGACACCGCAGGCAGGATCAGGTGCTTGATACCGTCCCAGGTGAAGAAGCCCGACTCCCAGCCCAGCAGGTTACGGGTCTCGCCACGGCCATAGGCCGGCAGCCAGCCCAACTGGATCGAGAAGAGGTACATCAGCATGATGGCAGTCAAAAATACCGGGATCGAGATGCCGATACTGCTCCCCGCCATGATGATCTTGGTGGGAATGCTGCGCGGGCGGATCGCCGAATAGACACCGAGTGGAATGGAGACCACCACGATGATGAGCGCGGCAGCAAACACCAGCTCAAGGGTAGCCACCAGCTTGTCGAGGATCACCTCGAGAGCGGGTCGCTTGAAGAAATAGGAGGTGCCCAAATCCCCATGCACCGCATTTTTCAAAAAACGGCTGTATTTGATGAGGAAGGGATCGTTAAGGCCCATCTTCTCACGCAACTCGTGACGCTGGGCTTCGGAGACGGATTGTCCCACCAGCTCGCGCAACGGGTCACCCAGGTTGTCCTGGATGGAGAAGGCGACCAGGCTGATGACGAACATCACTATCACGGCCTGATAGAACCGTTTCAGCAGGAATGTAAACATGCTTGTCCTTCTACGTGGCCTGTGTCGTGGCACAGGCTTCTGTTAGTGGGCGGAGTGGCCAGCTGACCACCCCGCCCCGTCCTTCCTTGCGACGTTCTCTTACTTGCTGACCACCAGGTCACCCAGGTAAGGGAAGTTCATCACGTTGACTACCGGCTTGATGTCGACGTTCTTCTTGGCGCCATAGGCCAGATCTTCCCAGTGCAGCGGCACGTAGGCAGCATCTTCGATCAGCATGGCTTCGACCTTCTTCAGCATCTCGGCACGCTTGGCCGGATCGGTCTCGGCATTGGCATCCATCACCATCTTGTCAGCTTCGGCGTTGGCATAACCGGCGCAGTTGTACTGGCCCATACCTGTCTTGGCATCCTTGGTGAAGGTCAGGAACTCGAAGAAGTTCGCGGTATCTTCAGTGTCGGAGTGCCAGCCAATCAGCTGCATGTCGGCGGCGCACTTGTCAAACTCCGGCCAGTACTGGGCCACCGGCATGGTCTTCAGATCCACCTTGATGTTGATCTTGGCCAGCATGGCGGAGACCGCCTGGGCAATCTTGACGTCGTTGACGTAGCGGGCTGCCGGGGAGATGAAGGTCATCTTGAAGCCCTTCTCGTAACCGGCCTCTTTCATCAGCTCCTTGGCCTTGGCCAGATCATACTGGGGCACCAGCGCCTCGTTGTGACCGGCATAGCCTTTCGGGCTCAGCTGGCCAGCAGGGGTACCGAAGCCCTTGTTGATCTTCTCGACGATGCCCACCTGGTTGATGGCGTAGTTGATCGCCTGACGCACGCGCTTGTCTTTCAGCGCCGGGTTGGTGTTCTGGTTCAGCTCGATGATGATGGCGCGGGTACCGGACAGGGTCACCAGCTGGGAGTCCTTGCCATTCTTGACGCGCTCGAGATCGTTCGGCGCGACCGGATAGATCATGTCCACGTCGCCACCCAGCAGGGCTGCAACACGGGTCGCATCTTCCTTGATCGGCACCACGGTCAGGTTCTCGACGTTACCCTTGGAAGCTTTATCCCAGTAGTTGGCGTTGCGGGCATAGTCCAGCTTCACGCCCTGCTCGCGGAACTTGACGGTGAACGGGCCAGTGCCTGAAACGTGGGTAGAGGCATAGGAGTCGCCGTTTTTGACGATCTCGGCCTTGTCTTTGCCTGCTTCGGTCTTGCCGGTATAGAACTTGGAGTCCATCGGGAAGATGTAGGTGACGGTCTGCAGCACCAGCGGGAACGGCTTGGCGGTGATCAGATCGACGGTGTAGTCATCGACCTTCTTCACTTCGCTGATCGGGTCGAAGATCGCCTTGAAGTCGACGGAGGCTTTCAGGCGGTTGACGGTCCACACCACGTCGTCAGCGGTGAAGTCGTTACCGGAGTGGAACTTGACCCCCTTGCGCAGGTGGAAGCGGACGGTCTTGTCATCGACACGCTCGAACTTCTCGGCCAGACGGGGCTCGAATTTCAGATCCTGGGTGTAACGCATCAGGGGATCGAATACCAGGTGCGACATCTCCAGGGTCTGACCGGAGAGCTGCTCCTGCGGATCCAGCGACGTGGCGTCAGAGGCGACACCCACTTTGATATCAGCGGCTGAGACACTGAAGGCGAAACCGGCGGCAAACAGCGCCAGGGCAATCTTGGACAATCCTTTCTTCATCTTGTTCTCCATGCTTTTGGCTTTCTTATGACACTTTTTTTGACAAGCAGACCGGCGCACCGGCGCTATCCTAGCTTGCGATTTCCAGCCCCTCGCGGGACATTCCCTTGAACTCCGGCATGAGGGAGATCAGCTTGCGGCTGTACTCATGCTCGGCATTGGTAAAGAGTTTCTCGGTCTCGGCCACCTCCACCAGATGACCGTGCTGCATCACCCCGATGCGGTCGCACATCTGGCGGATCACCGGCAGATCGTGGCTGATAAACAGCATGGTGAGCTTGAGCTCCTGCTGCAGATCCTTGAGCAGGTTGAGGATCTGGGCCTGCACCGACACATCCAGCGCCGAGGTCGGTTCATCGCAGATGAGGAAACGCGGCCGCGTGGCCAGAGCGCGGGCAATGGAAATGCGCTGGCGCTGACCGCCGGAGAATTCGTGGGGATACTTGACCCCGGCACCACGACCGAGCCCGACATGATCCAGCAGATCGTTGACGATCCCCTCGATCTGGCTCTCGCTGCTCGCCAGCTGATGGAAGCGGATCGGCTCAGCAATGATGTCGCGCACCTTCATCCGCGGGTTCATCGACGAATAGGGGTTCTGGAACACCATCTGCATCTGGCGGCGCAACGGGCGGCGCTCGCGCTCGCTCTTGAGGGCGGTGAGATCGATCCCCTCGAAGAAGATCTTGCCGGTATCAGGCGGATAGAGGCCGGTGATGGCGCGGGCAATGGTCGATTTGCCGGAGCCGGACTCCCCCACCAGACCGAAGGTCTCCCCTTCGAAGATCTCGAAGCTGATGTTGTTGCAGGCGCGCACATACTGGCGGCGGCTCGGGAAGATGGAGTCCTTGGTGACGAACCTCAGATCGACGTTCTCCACCCGCAGCAGCGCCCCTTCATAGGCACGCTCGTCCTGACTCTGTCCAAGCCAGTGGGTCTTGAGGTCGATATTGGTATCCGGCGCACTGGCATCCTCGATATAGGAGACCAGCGGGAAACGCACCAACTTTACATCGGAACGGGGTACCGCCGAGATGAGGCTGCGGGTGTAGGGGTGATTGGGGCTGCCCAGCACCTGTTCGGTCAGGCCGAACTCCACCAGATCGCCGCGATACATCACCGCCACCTTGTCGGTAACATTGGAGACCACCCCCATGTCGTGGGTCACCAGCATGCAGCCCACCTGACGCTCTTTGCAGAGGGCGCGGATAAGCTGGAGGATCTGATCCTGAATGGAGACGTCCAGCGCCGTGGTCGGCTCGTCGGCGATGATCAGCTCCGGATCGCACGACAAGGCGATGGCGATGACCACCCGCTGGCGCATGCCGCCGGAGAACTGGTGCGGATACTGTTTGATGCGCAGCTCGGGCTGCGGAATACCCACCGCCCCCATCAGCTCCAGCGCCTTGGCAAAGGCCGCCTCGCGGGAGAGCTTGGTATTGGCCAGAATGGTCTCGACCAGCTGATGCTCAACGGTGAACAGCGGGTTGAGGGAGGTCATGGGATCCTGGAAGATGAACCCGATACGGGAGCCACGAATGGCCCGCATCTCGTTCTGGCTCTTGCCGGAGATAAGCTCGCCATTGAGATAGATATCGCCACGGGCGATGCGACCCGGCGGGCTCAGCAAATCGATAACGGCGTTGCCGATGGTGGACTTGCCGGCGCCGGATTCACCGACCACCCCGACAATCTCACCCTTTTCAATAGAGAAAGAGAGATCCTTCACCGCGGCCAGCACCCCGTAGCGGGAGGGGTACTCGATCCGCAAGTTCTTTACTTCGAGCAAGGACATGTTTACCTCTGCGGGGGACATCCGTCCCAAATAATTCGTCCGTAAATCAGCCGCAGATGCCGGTTGTTACCTTGGGCAATATTTGCTCAATCCATGAGGCAGCGAAACCAGCGATCCGGGCGGGTTTTTTGCATTTTTTTGGAATAACCCGCGAGTAACTTAGACGGTTTGACCACGGGTGTAAATGATTGAGTTATACAATTCCGCAATGTTTTGTGCAGATAACCACCAATTCGGCAGCGTTAAATGATGATTTTCATCACACAAATGGCCGGTGCGTCCGTACATCTATTGGTATCATTACTTTAATTTCAACAACAACGCAACAAGCAGCATTTATCACTATTTCAAAAACGATCACGAGCCCCGAATGAGTAGTGAATATTTATGTGAAATGGATGATAAACGGCAGCATATGCCGATGAATGAAAATTAAGCAGATATAAATCGGGGGATGCCAGAACGGTCATCCCCCGGAAGGGGGCATTCAGCCAAGCCAGAACGCCAGTAATTGCATACAAAACAGGGCGAACAGGCCGGCGATCAGATCGTCCAGCATGATGCCGAATCCGCCGTGAATGCGGCGATCAAACCAGGAGATGGGCCAGGGCTTGAGCACATCAAACAGCCGGAACAGCGCGAAGCCCGCCACCACCCACTCCCAACCGGCTGGCGCGGCGATCATGGTGACGCCAAAACCGATCACCTCGTCCCAGACGATGGCGCCGTGATCTGCCATGCCGATGGCATCGGTAGCGCTCTGGCAGATGCGGATCCCCACCACAAAACCCACCGCCAGCAGGGCGATAAACCAGTGGGTCGGCATCCCGCTCACCAGCAGGTAGAGCGGAATGGCCGCCAGGGTGCCCATGGTGCCCGGCGCCTTGGGGCTGAGACCGGAACCAAACCCCACCGCCAAAAAATGAAGCGGATTTTTCAGATCCAGTCGTTTCAGCTCGGGTTTTATCCTGAACAGGCTCATGCGAAGTGATCCCACCCTTTCAGTTGCAACGCCACCGCTTGTTCGCCACGCAGGTAGTCGATACCCGGCTCGCCCGCCACGATGCGACCGATGCGGCTGAACTTGACCCCGCTGTGGGCCAGCGCCGTATCGAGCGCGCCGCGATGCTCTTCCGGCACGGTAAAGCAGAGCTCGTAGTCATCGCCACCGGCCAGCGCCAGTTGCCACGCCTCCTGCTCGCTTACCGCATCCTGCAGCACCGGCGAGAGCGGCAGCAGATCGAGATCGATCTGGGCTCGCACGCCGGAGGCCTTTAGGATATGGCCGAGATCCGATGCCAGCCCGTCGGAGAGATCCAGCGCACTGCCCGCCAGCCCGCGCAGCGCCTGTCCGGCCAGAATGCGGGGGTGGGGGTGGTCGAGCCGTGGCAACACGGCGGCCAGCTGGTTCTCGTTGAGGGTGCGTTTGCCCAGCAGGTGGGAGAGCGCCAGCGCGGCATCTCCCAGAGTGCCGGTGACATAGATGCCGTCACCGGCTTTGGCACCGCTGCGCATCAGGGCGCGTCCGGCAGGCACCGAGCCCTTCACCGAGATGGTGATGGAGAGCGGCCCGCGGGTCATATCCCCGCCCACCAGCGCGACGTTGTAATACTCGGCCAACTCCAGGAACCCTTCGGCAAAACCGGCGACCCAGCCTTCGTTGATGGCAGGCAGGGTCAGCGCCAGCGACACCCAGCGCGGCTCGGCCCCCATGGCTGCGAGATCGGAGAGATTGACCGCCAGCGCCTTGTAGCCGAGATCCACCGGATCCATGTCGGGAAAGAAGTGTATGCCACTCACCAGGGTGTCGGTGCTCACCGCCAGTTGGGTATCGGGGGGCAGGGTCAGCAGGGCACAGTCATCTCCAGGACCCATCACCACGTCCTTGCGGGCGTGGGGAACCTTGAAGTACTTATCAATCAGCTCAAATTCACCCATACAGTAAAAAGCCAGCAATAAGCTGGCTCCTCTCTTAGATGCTGACGGACAGCAGGATCAACGCTTGTTCAGCGACTTGATCACCTTGTCCAGTACACCGTTGACAAACTTGTGGCTGTCATCGGCGGCGAAGGCTTTGGCCAGCTCGATCGCTTCGTTGATGACCACGCGCGGCGGTACATCATCACGACGGGTCAGCTCATAGGTCGCCAGACGCAGGATCGCCTTGTCCACCATGTCCACTTCTTCCAGCGGACGGGAGAGGTAAGGTGCAAACACCTTGTCCAGCTCGTTGCAGTGGAGGGCTACCCCGAACAGCAGATCGCGGAAATAGCTCAGGTCTACACCCTTGGTGTCCTGATCGATCTTGAACTGCTCTTCGATGTCACCCACGTTAGCCTTGGTCATCTGCCACTGGTAGATGGCCTGGGTGGCGCAATGGCGGGCTTTACGGCGCTCAGACGGTTTCAATGTACTTCTCCTCGTTACACGTCCAGTTCTTTCAGGACGTTGATCATTTCGAGCGCTGCCAGTGCAGCCTCTGCACCCTTGTTACCCGCCTTGGTACCTGCACGCTCGATGGCTTGTTCAATGTTTTCAGTGGTCAGCACCCCGAAGGCAACGGGAATTTCATATTCCATCATTACCTGAGCCATGCCCTTGCTGTTCTCGTTTGCCACCAGGTCGAAGTGGTAGGTGCCGCCACGGATGACAGTACCGACCGCCACGATGGCGTCGTATTGACCACTCTTGGCCAGCTTCTTGATGACCAATGGCATTTCAACCGCGCCCGGCACTTTTACCAGTGTCAGGTTGCTGTCCTGCACTTGACCTTGACGCTTCAGTACGTCCACCGCACCGTTCACCAGACTGTCGTTGATGAAGCTGTTGAAACGGGCAACAACAATAGCAACGCGCGCCTCAGGAGCGGCGATATTTCCTTCGATAACCTTCATTGGAAATCCTGTATCTGTGCAATCAAAAGGGCCGGAGTCAAAAGTGCGCACATTCTAGCACAACAGACCCACGACAAAAACCATGGCCGCAATAGACAGCCATGATCGCGATTTAACCAGTCCGGCGCGCTTACTCGCCGATGTTTTCCACTACTTTCAGACCGAAATCGCCCGGAAGAGGATGGTACTTCTCTGGTGGAACTTTACTCGCCGATGTACTCAACCACTTTCAGACCGAAACCACCCGGAAGGGGATGGTACTTCTCTGGTAGAACCTTGAATCCTTTACTCGCCGACGTATTCCACGACTTCCAGCCCGAAACCACCGAGGGCGTGGTACTTCTTCGGCGAGCTCAAGAGCCGCATCTTGCTCACGCCCAGCGCCTTGAGGATCTGGGAGCCCACGCCAACCCGGCGCGAGGTGCCCTGCCACTTGGCCCCTTCCGGTGCCAGCCCCTTGTCGGCGGCCTCAAAGCCCTTGACCCGGGCCAGCAGCTCCTCGCCATGGGATTCCGCCCCCAAGATCACCAGCACCCCGCCTTCGCTGGCGATGCGCGCCATGGATTTGGGCAGCGGCCAGCTGCGGGCGGCATGACGGTCGGTCAGCAGCAGATCGCTCAGCACATCGTGCAGATGGACCCGCACCAGCGTTGGCTGATCGGCCTGTACCTCACCCTTTTTCAGGGCGAAGTGAACCTGATTGTCGATGGTGTCGCGGAAGGTGATGAGGTCAAACTCGCCAAACTCGGTGGGTAGCTTGCACTCGGCCACTTTCTCGACCGTGGTCTCGTGCTGGTTGCGGTACTCGATAAGGTCGGCGATGGTGCCGAGCTTGATGCCGTGCTGCTCGGCGAAGATCTCCAGATCCGGACGGCGCGCCATGGTGCCATCTTCGTTGAGGATCTCGACGATGACGGAGGCCGCCTCGTAACCGGCCAGACGGGCCAGATCGCAGCCCGCCTCGGTGTGACCGGCACGGGTCAGCACGCCACCATCCTGCGCCATCAGCGGGAAGATGTGGCCCGGCTGCACCAGATCGGCGGCCTTGGCATTGGGTGCCACTGCCGCTTGCACGGTCACCGCGCGATCAGCGGCGGAGATACCGGTAGTCACCCCTTCGGCCGCTTCGATGGTCACGGTAAAGGCGGTGGAGAACTGGGCATTGTTGCGATCAACCATCAGCGGCAGCGCCAATTGCTTGCAGCGATCCCGGGTCAGCGTCAGGCAGATGAGGCCACGGCCGTAACGGGCCATGAAGTTGATATCCTCAGGACGGACGCAGGAGGCGGCCATAATGAGGTCGCCTTCGTTCTCCCTGTCTTCGTCATCCATCAGGATCACCATCTTGCCCGCCTTGATATCGGCAATGATTTCCTGGGTTGTGCTCAGCGCCATGGGCTACTCCATCAGTGTGCTTGGGGGTTGAGCCAGCAGGCTCAACGCAAATGCGAGTGTATGTTGCTCTAGATTGGGGCGAGCGGCCCCATTTCAATCAGAGCGGGATCACAGAAAATCGTTTTGGTGGCCGGATTTAGCGCTCACCGTCAGAGAAAACCGGCCTTGGCCAGGGTCTCCATGGTCAGGGTGGAGGCGCTGCTCTCCTGACGTTTGCCCATCATCAGCCGCTCCAGATAGCGGGCGATCTGATCCACCTCGAGGTTGACCTTGTGGCCCGGCTTCCAGCTGGCGATGGTGGTCTCCTGCGCGGTATGGGGCACAATCGTCAGGCGGAAAAGGTCGCCCTGCACCGCGTTGACGGTAAGGCTGATGCCATCCACCGCAATGGAGCCCTTCTCGGCGATATAGCGGGAGAGCTCGCCCGGCGCCTTGATCCAGTATTCGATGGCGCGGCCGCTGCTGGAGACGCTTTTCACCTCCCCTACCCCGTCCACATGGCCGGAGACCAGATGGCCGCCGAGGCGGGAGGTGGGCATCAGCGCCTTCTCGAGGTTGACCCGATCGCCCACTCTGGCCGCGGCAAAGCCGGTGCGCGACAAGGTTTCCAGCGATACATCGGCGGTATAGCTCTTATCACCAAGAGCAACCACGGTGAGGCAAACGCCGTTGGTGGCGATGGAGTCGCCCAGCTTGACGTCGCTAAAATCCAGGCCCGGTGCGTGGACGGTGAGGGCCATGTCGTCGCCCTGACGGCGCAGTTCGGCCAGGGTTCCCACCGCTTCGATAATTCCGGTAAACATGCAGATCACCTTGCTGATGAGGGGGGCAGATTATGCCCCCTTGAACATTGATAAATCAGGCTATTTTGGCGGTAATGCGAATATCCTGGCCGACCATGCGCACATCCTTGATGTTGAGCTTGGGTGCCTGGAACAAGCGGGTCAGACCCGGCAGATGGAACAGGCCGCGCCCCTCATCCCCCATCAGTTTGGGCGCCTGATAGAGCACCAGCTCATCCACCAACCCCTTCTCCAGCAGGGCGCCGCACAGCCGCGGCCCCGCCTCGACGAGTACCGAGTTGACGTTCTGCTTGGCCAGCAGCATAAACATGCTGACCAGATCCAGCTTGCCATCCAGCAGTGGTAGTTCCAGCTGCTGCACCCACGCAGGCCACTCGCCGGATGCCTTGTGGCGAGCCAGCAGCACCGGACTCTCGCTCTGGAACAGGGGCAAGTCGGGGGTGAGCCGGTTTTGCGAATCAACGATAACCCGCAGCGGCTGGCGCAGGGTCTCTTTGGGATAGGCGGCCTTGACCGAGGGGGGCAACTCGTCCCAGCGCACGGTCAGGGAGGCGCCGTCAGCCAGCACCGTCTCGGCGCTGGAGAGCACCGCATCGTGGCGGGCCCGCAGCCGCTGCACGTCGCGGCGCGCATCAGGGGAGGTGATCCACTGGCTCTCGCCACTCGCCATGGCGGTGCGGCCATCGAGACTGGCCCCCAGCTTGACGGTCACCCGCGGGAAGGCGGTACGCATCCGCTTGAAAAAGCCCGGGTTGAGTGCCTCGGCCTCGGCACTGAGCAGGCCGAAATCGGTCTTGATGCCCGCCTCGGAGAGCATGCGCAGGCCGCGCCCACCCACCTCGGGGTTGGGATCAACCATGGCTGCCACCACCCGGGCCACCCCGGCCTTGATCAGCGCCTCGGCACAGGGGGGAGTACGACCGTGGTGGGAGCATGGTTCGAGGGTCACATAGGCGGTGGCGCCACGGGCGTTGTCACCGGCTGCGCGCAGGGCATAGACCTCGGCATGGGGTTCGCCCGCCTTCTGATGCCATCCCTCGCCCACTACCACGCCATCCTTGACCAGCACGGCGCCAACACAGGGGTTGGGGGCCGTGGTGTAACGGCCGCGGCGGGCCAGTTCGAGGGCCCGACTCATCCATTGGTAATCATCTTGACTAAACATTCGGGCTCCTTTGACAACACATCTCGACTTTACGCAGTATCGTAGGTTCGATTAGCGCAGCGTAATCGGACGCGGCAACATGGGTGAGAATGGCGGTTTACTTCTCCAGCTTGGCAATCTCTTCGCCAAATTCGCGGATATCTGCGTGTCCTGAGGTAGAGAGGGGCAAAGCAGATATCCGCTTGCCCATCCGATACCATCATTTCTCCAATTTGGCGATCTCTTCACCGAACTCGCGGATATCTGCGTGTCCTGAGGTAGAGAGGGGCGAAGCGGATATCCACTTGCCCATCCGATACCATCATTTCTCCAATTTGGCGATCTCTTCGCCGAACTCACGGATATCTTCGAAGCTGCGATAGACGGAGGCAAAGCGGATATAGGCCACCTTGTCGAGACTCTTGAGCTCATCCATCACCAGATTGCCCACCAGCTCGGAGGCAACTTCCCGCTCGCCGGTGGCACGCAGGCGGGATTTGATATGGTTGACCGCCTTTTCGATGGCCTCCATGCTCACCGGCCGCTTCTCCAGCGCCCGCAGAATGCCGGCGCGCAGCTTGTCTTCGTTGAACGGCTCGCGGGAGCCGTTGGACTTGATGACGCGGGGCATCACCAGTTCGGCCATCTCGAAGGTGGTAAAACGCTCGTGACAGAGCAGACACTCACGACGGCGGCGCACCTGATGGCCTTCTGCCACCAGACGGGAATCGATCACCTTGGTATCAACCGCACTACAGAATGGGCAATGCATCGGACCTCCGGCGTTAATGGAACAGGGACCGGCCCAGCGGGCCAGGATCTAAGTCGGCCAGTGTAGCACGGCCATCCAAAACCGGTAAAAGCCAGAAAAAACAATGCCACCCGAGGGTAATGCCAGTCAGTTAAGCCTGACTGGCATTGTTTTTATTGGCTTTTTTCACACTATACCTCTGGGGCCTTGG
>NZ_JAPDCD010000058.1:0-20951 GCF_027705695.1 Aeromonas sp. QDB62
GGGTATTAGCTGGTCAAGGATGGCGATCATACCTCAGAAGCCGCGCCACGCCTCGCTCATATGAGGGGATGGTTAAGAGAGCACATAGTTAACTATATGTTTTTAAACATATAAAAAAAGACAGCCGAAGCTGTCTTTTTCATCGAAATCAAATTGCGGATTAGTAGAAGATCCGCTCGCCACGCTCGCTCATTTTGAGCCAAACCGGTTTGGTGCTGGTTTTGTTCCAGATCCGGTGCAGATAGCTGTAGAAGCGGGCACGATCGCTGCGAAACAGCATCACGGGGAACGCCAGAATGCCCACCAGCAATACATAAATGCGACGAAGAATAATCTGAGTCAGGGAAAAGGGATGAAACATGATGTAACTCCTTACTGGTAAGACCACTGAGCAAAGATTACTCCACTCCATGTAGGATTACTACATCACCAAGCCATTTTTTTATAAATAAATGGCAAAAAACGGGAAATACTGAAAACGGGTTACGTCATTAACCAACAGTTAACAAACTTGCGAAAATCGTGCGCTTTGCCACAGTTATCAGGGGAAAAACATGCTGTAGGGAGATGCGCATGAAACTGTCTGAAGTGGCACTGCTGGTGCTGATGATTGCCCTGACACGGGCACAACTGGAGGAGTGGCAGTTGAACAGGGACGATGCCATCGTGCTGGCCGAACGGGGTGTACCCACCGTCAGCCTGTGGCAATGCGGCACCCTGAAACAACGGATGGCGGATCTCGGACACCAGAGCGCCGAGCTGCAATTTCAATATCGGGGGCAAAACATGGCGGATGTGAGCCACTATCTCGAGCGCGAATGGAAACAGGCTGGTTGCGAACAGTTACTGGTGCAGCAAGGATACTGACCAAGGTTCACGGCTCGAAGAGTGATAATTCAGGAAAAACAGAGAGAAGATGGAGGCACGTTCCGGAGTCGAACCGGACTAAACGGATTTGCAATCCGCTGCATAACCGCTTTGCTAACGCGCCATGCTGACAAGACTGATTGTCTTGAAAGTGAGTTCCATCGTTGGTGCGATGGAAATTTGGAGCGGGAAACGAGACTCGAACTCGCGACCCCGACCTTGGCAAGGTCGTGCTCTACCAACTGAGCTATTCCCGCGTTACTGCTTTCGTGCCAGTTGCCTGACAACGAGGCGCATTATACGTACCACGAGCGCCAGCACAACCCCTTTTTCGCAATTTAAGCCCTGACGCAGACTGTTTGCTCAGGGTTTAGACGGCTTGCTGCAATTTTCTCCATCCAGCTGTGACCCACCAAGCGAATTTGGGATAAAGTCGTTGAAATGATTACGCTTTCGTTCGAGACTTGAGCGGCTTAATAACCGGATTCTCAATTGAAAATCACAAGATGAAATGGATCTTCAAGCTTCGTGGACTCAGGCCGCAGCTAATGCTGGCTTTTTTCATGTTGGGGATGGTGCCATTTTTGGTCATCACCCTCTTCTTCCTCTACAGCCACGGCAAGGATCTCACCACCCAGACCTCCAACCATCTGGTCTCCGTCCGTAATATCAAGAAGAGTCAGCTCGAGGATTACTTCAACAACCTCAAAGAGCAGATCATCAACTTTTCCCAGCAGGATTTCGCCGGCAACAGTATCGGCCGTTTCTATGGCTTTACCGGTGCCTTCGAGAAACTGGGCACCACGCCGCAAGAGGCCCGCAGCCGCGCCCAGGCCCGCTATCTGCCCGGCACCTGGGATCAACTGCGCAAACCGGACAGCCAGGTGGAGATCGAACCCTCCATCAGTGCCCTGATCCTCGCCGACGAGATGTATGGCCGAGTGCACCAGCGCTTTCATCGCGGCTATGCCGACATGGTGCGCAAGTCCAACTACAGCGACATCTTTCTGGTGGACCTCAACGGTGATGTGGTCTATTCGGTCACAAAGCACCCTAACTTTGCCACCAATCTGCTCTCCGGCCCCTATCAGGGCAGCGGCTTGGGTCAGACTTTCGCCAAGATCAAACGCCGCCTCGATGGTGGCCAGAAGCCGCAGCAGATCTTCGAGTTCACCGATTTTGGCCGCAACGAGCTGACCGGGCAGGTGGTCGCCTACATGGCGGCGCCCGTGATGCAGTACGACTATGTGCGCGGGGTGGTGATTTTCGAGCTGCTGCCGGACAAGCTCAACCAGATCATGGCGGAGCGGGAGGGGCTGGGCGAGACCGGCGAGACCATCCTGATCGGCCCTGACAAGCGGATGCGCGCCGATGCTTGGCTGGCGCCGGAGTTCAGCGTCGAGAACAGCTTCAGCCCCAACTTCCGGCCGCTGCAAACGCCCCTCATCACCAAGACTCTCTCCGGCGAGCAGGGGGTCGGGCTGTTCTACTCCTATCAGGATGACGAGGTGCTGGCCGCCTACACCCAGGTGAAGGTGTTCGATACCGAGTGGGCCTTTATCGCCGAGATCTCCACCCGGGAAGCCTATGCCCCGATCCGCCAGCTGGAAACCCTGGTGATAGTGCTGGGGGCGGGCTCGGTACTGCTGCTGATCCTCTTCTCCCGCTGGCTCTCCCACTCCATCACGGCACCGCTGCGATCGCTTACCGAAGCGGCCGAGCAGGTAGCCGACGGCGCGCTGGATCACCCCATCGCCATCGAGCGCACCGGCGATGATATCGACCGGCTGGCCGAGGCGTTTCGCCATATGCAGCGCTCGGTGAAGGACAAAATCGAACTGATCGAGCAGCAGACCCAGGAGCTGCAACAGCAGGTCAAGCTGACCCACAAGCAGAACCTCAGCCTGCAACAGGCGGACAAGCTCAAGGATGAACTGCTGGCCAACACCTCCCACGAGCTGCGCACCCCCATTCACGGTATCAAGGGGATGGCGGAATCGATGCTCGCCAGCCAGCAGGATTTGACCGAAGGGCAGCAAAAGCAGCTCGGCCTCATCATCAAGAGCGCCGATGGCCTGGCCCGTCTGGTGGACGATCTGCTCGACTACCACCAGATGCGCTACGGCCAGCTGGAGATCCATCCACAACCCGTTTCATCCAAAGGGGTGATCCGGCTGGTGCTGGATCTCTGCCAGCATCTGGTGCAGGCCAAACCCCTCACCCTGGTTGATATCAGCCCGGCCGAACTGCCGCCGGTGCTGGCCGACGAGCAACGGCTCGAACAGGTGCTCTATAACCTGGTGGGCAACGCCATCAAGTACACGCCGCAGGGCAAGGTGGTGCTCAGTGCCATCGTCGAGAACAACTTCCTGCGCATCAAGGTCACGGATACCGGCATCGGCATCGCCCCCGACCATCTGGAACATATCTTCGAGCCGCTGGTGCAGATGAGCCCTGAGGTGAGCAAGCAGGGGGCGGGCCTTGGCCTCTCCATCACCCGCCAGCTGGTACACCTGATGGGGGGAGAGCTGTTTGTCGAGAGCGAGCCGAGCGTTGGATCCACCTTCGCCTTTACCCTGCCCCTTGCCACCGGCAAAGCCGCCAATCTGACCCTCGACAGCCGCCAGATCGAGCATCAGCTGGTGCGCCAGCAACCGCTGATCCTGCCGGACTGGGAGAGCGACGATCTGCCCCCTCCCCCCGAGGGTGCGCCGCTCATTCTGGTGGTGGATGACGAGCCCATCAATCTGCACATCCTGCGCCATCTGCTGCAGCCCTGCGGCTACCGCATCCTGCCCAGCAGCGACGGTCACGATGCGCTGGCCAAGCTGGCCGAGGAGCCGGTGGACCTCATCCTGCTGGACGTGATGATGCCGACCCTCTCCGGTTTTGACGTCTGCCGCCGCCTGCGCGAGCAGCACCCGAAAGAGATGTTGCCGGTGCTGCTGCTCACCGCCCTCAATCAGCCCAAGGATATCGAAGAGGGCTTCGGGGCCGGAGCCAACGACTATCTGGTCAAACCCTTCTGCAAGGAGGAGCTGTTTGCCCGGGTCAAGGCACTGCTGGAGGCCAAGGCCGGACGCGCCTCGCTGGTGGAAAACCGGCTGTTGAAACAAGAGATCGAACATCGCCTCACCCTGCAGGATCGGCTGCATCAGGATCAGCAGCGGCTGCTGGCCCTGCTCGGCGAAGGGGCCGACCCGATGATCTTCATCGACGAGCAGGGCACTGTGCTGTTTGCCTCGCGGGTGATGGCGCGCCTGCTGGGACAGGAGCCGGAAGCCATGGAGGGGCAGCCCCTCAATGAGTGGCTCGCCACCCCGCTGCAACAGCAGTGGCCCGACCTTGCCAGCGAGCGGGAACATAATCTGGAGTTTCTGGTGGCCGGGCAGAAGGACGTGCTCAACGCTCGTGCCCTGCCTATCGCCCTCGGAGGACAGGCCGCTTTCGCCCTCACCCTGAGTACCGAACAGCGTCAGGATGAGAACCGGGTGATGGCACTGGAGAACGCCCTCAAGAACCTCTCGCGGCAAGCCATCATCGAAGATGAACAGCTGCTGGGTGAGCTGAGCCGCCTGGGCGGCGAGTTCCGCTCGCTGGCCGATGACCTCATTCGCCAGCAGGATGACGAGCCGCTGCGCCGGGCGCTGGTAGAGACCATGCAGCTCACCCTGGATGCCTGGCAGCAGGGCACCGGCAAGGGCAAAATCGTGCTGGCGGAGAAGAGCAAGCTGTGGCGGGTCTATATGGACAGATCCAGCCCGCAGACCCGCACCCTCGACAAGTATCTGAGTCTGGATACCCTGCCCAAGTCGCCGCGCTGGAAGACGGTGGTGGCCACTACCGAGTATGTGCTGGGCCACTGCCCGCTCAATAACCACCAGCGCCAGCAGTTGCAACACAGCGCCCAGACCCTGCGTCAACTCGCCAACCGCAAGCCGTGATCCGGCACCCTAAACGGGCGCCGGATCACAATTGGCAATCTGGTTTCTTTTTGCGCAAAACAAAGCCCCGCACAAGCCCGAAATCGAGAGCCGATCCAATTCACAATTTTGTCATATACGCCATTTTCACAGCCACTTTTTGCACGAAAACAAATAACGCAAACCAATGATTTTAAACAGATAAAAATTCATTTTGACGAGATTGACGTGACGCCGTCAATTTTTACGAAAACGACGAAATCAATAGTTGTTGTTTTCCTGTTAATTCTGGTTTGCTAGGGACGTTGGAAAACAGAATGACAAAGGTTAGACACCTGACCAACACAGAGCGCCGATTTCATCAGCATGCGAAGTCGGTGCTCACACAAAACAAGGCGACCCCTCGGGAATGCCAAAAAAATAAGAAAGGAAAACATATGCTTGCCAAAGTATCCAAAATCTCTACTGCTGTAATGCTGGGCACCATGATGCTCGCCGGCGCCGCCGGCAACGCCATGGCTGCAGAAAACAAAACCGTGCTGACCATGGTCGCACAACAGGAAACCGCGTGGGTCAAGAACTTCAACCCCTTCCTGCAAGCGGGTCTGCTGCACACCACCCGTCACTTCATCTATGAACCGCTGGTGATCTTCAACGATATGCAAGGGGGCAAACCCGTCTATCGTCTGGCCACCAACTATGCGTTCAGCGATGACCTGAAATCCGTCACCTTCGATCTGCGTGACGGCGTGAAGTGGTCTGACGGCGAAGCCTTTGATGCCGATGACATCATCTTCTCCTTCAATCTGGTCAAGGCCAACAAGGCGCTGGATGAGCGCTCAATCTGGACCCAGATCAAGAGCGTCGAGAAGCTGGCCCCCAACAAGGTCAAATTCGACCTGACCGAGGTCAACACCAACGTGGTGAATGATCTGGTGCTGGTACCTATCGTGCCGGAGCACCAGTGGAAATCGGTGAAAGACCCGGTTGCCTTCACCAACGACAAGCCGGTCGGTACTGGCCCCTTCACCGAAGTGGACAACTTCTCCGCCCAGCTCTATACCCAGTGCCGCAACCCGCACTACTGGGATAACGCCAACCTCGCCATCGACTGTCTGCGCATGCCGCAGATGGCCACCAACGACCAGGTACTGGCTGCGGTCATGAAGGGTGACATCGACTGGTTCGGCTCCTTCGTGCCGGACATCGAGCGCCTCTACGTCGGCAACGATCCGAAGAACAACAAATACTGGTTCCCGGCCTCCGGTACCGTGGCGTTCAACGTCAACTTCCAGACCAAGAACCCGGGCAACCACGAAGCCTTCAACGACATCAACTTCCGTCGCGCCTTCTCCATGGCGATGGACCGCCAGTCCATGGTGGATATCGCGGGCTACGGCTACCCCACCGTCAACGAGTACCCGTCAGGTCTGGGCAAAGCCTTTGACTCCTGGAACAACCCGGAAGTGGACAAGAAGTACGGCAAGTACAACAAGTTCGATCTGGAAGGAGCCAAGGCACTGCTGAAAGAGGCAGGCTACAAGGATTGTGATGGCGACAAGTTCCTCGACACTCCGAGCTGCAAAAAGATCGAGTTCAAGGTACTGGTACCGAACGGCTGGACCGACTGGGTCAACACAGTACAGATTGGTGTAGAAGGGCTGCAGGCGCTGGGCCTGAACGCCAAGACCGCTACCCCGGAAGCGACCGTCTGGACCGAAAACCTCATCACTGGCGACTTTGATGTGGCGCTGCAGGGCTACTTTGCCGGTGCCAACCCGCACAAGTACTTCGAGACCGCGTTCCACTCCCGCAACATGGGTGACCGTGGCAACCGCTTCGCCGCGCCCCGTTACAAGTACCCCGAGCTCGACAAGCTGATCGATGACTTCACCCAGACCGCCGATGCGGCCAAGCAGAAGGAGATCATGTTCGCCATCCAGGATCGTGTTGGTGCCAACCAGACCATCATTCCGGTCTTCAACAACCCGACCTGGTATGAGTACAGCACCAAGCGCTTCAACGGCTGGTTCAGTGCTGATAACCCGGTAGCCAAACCTCAGCTCCACCCGGACACCCCTGAGCGTCTGCTGCACGTGTTGTCCCTCAAGCCAAACAGCTAAACAATCCCGGCCCCCTGCGGGGGGCCATCTTCCCCGTTAATCCCCTTCTTACCCGGCTCTGCCGGGGTTGGGGTAGCTATACCCGACGCGGGGCAGGCTTGCAGTAAAAGGTACCATCATGGGATTCATACTGAGACGCTTTTCCTTCTACCTGGTTGCCTTTCTGGTAGCCGCCACCATCAATTTCCTGTTACCTCGTGCCATGCCTGGCGACCCCGTATCTGTTATGTTTGCCCGCGCTGGCGCCATGATGGAACCCGCCGCACTGGAAGCGCTCAAAGCCACCTTCGGTTTTGTTGACGGCCCCATCGGCACCCAATTTCTCACCTATGTGAAGAGTGTCTTCACCTGGGATCTCGGCACCTCGGTGCGCTTCTACCCGCAGCAGGTCTCTGACGTGCTGGGCCGTGCCATCGGCTGGACCCTGTTTCTGGTCGGCACCTCCACCATCCTGAGCTTCTCCATCGGTTCCATCGTCGGCATCTTCGCCGCCTGGTACCGCGGCGGCCGGATGGACAGCATTCTCTCCCCGCTCACTCTGGTGATGCAGGCCATTCCGCCGGTGGTGGTCTCCCTGCTCGCCCTGTTCCTGTTCGGGGTCAGCCTGGAGTGGCTGCCCATCGGCTACGCCTACAGCCCGGAAATTCCGGCAGACTGGGGCTGGGAGCACATCAAGAGCATCATGACCCACGCCATCATGCCGGTGCTGACCCTGGCCATCGTGCAGGTGGGGGGCTTCCTCATCACCATGCGCAACAACATGATCAACCTGCTCGGCGAGGATTACATCACCATGGCCAAGGCCAAGGGGCTCTCCAGCAACCGGGTGATCTTCAACTACGGCGCCCGCAACGCCATTTTGCCGAGCGTTACCGCCCTCTCCATGGCGCTCGGTTTCGTCATCGGTGGCTCCCTCATCACCGAGGTGATCTTCAACTACCCGGGCCTGGGCCTGACCCTCTATCAGGGCATTCTGGCCCGCGACTACCCGCTCATTCAGGGGCAGCTGCTCATCATGACCATCACCATGCTCAGCTTCAACTTCCTGGCCGACGTGCTCTACGTCTTCCTGGATCCCCGTCTGCGTACAGGAGGCAAATAAGATGCAAATGCCCACCATCCTCAAAATATTACTGGGCAACCGCAAAGCCGCCTGCGGCCTCGCCATCGTGGTTGCCTTCGTGCTGATGGCCATCTTTGCCCCCATTCTGGCCAGTAACGAGCCGACCAAACGGGTGGCTCGCCCGCACCAGCCGCCCAGCACCGAGTTCGTGATGGGGTCCACCCGCATGGGCCACGATATCTGGTCCCAGTTCACCAATGGCGCCCGTATCTCGCTGCTGGTGGGCTTTAGCGCAGGCCTGCTGGTCTGCACCCTGGCCGTCGCCATCGGCATCACCGCCGGTTATTTCGGCGGCCTGATTGATGAGTGCCTCACCTTCCTGATGAACGTGGTGCTGGTGATCCCCAACCTCCCCTTGCTACTGGTGCTGGCGAGCTTTATCGGGGAGGCGTCACCGACGGTGATTGCTGTGATAATAGGGTTGACCTCGTGGGCCTATGGCGCGCGGGTCATCCGCGCCCAGACGCTGGCGCTGCGGGAGAAAGAGTTCGTCATCGCCGCCGAAGTGCTGGGCGAGCCGGCCTGGCGCATCATTCTGGTGGAGATCCTGCCCAACCTCATCTCCATCATCGGGGTGAGCTTTATCGGATCGATCATCTACGCCATCGTCACCGAGGCGACCCTGGAGTTCCTGGGGCTCGGCGACCCGACCGTGGTGAGCTGGGGCATCATGCTCTACAACGCCCAGACCTCCAGTGCCATCCTGATCGGCGCCTGGTGGGAAGTGCTGGCCCCCTGCTTCGCCATCGCCACCCTGGGTGCCGGTCTGGCCCTGCTCAACTTCGCCATCGACGAGATCGCCAACCCGCAGCTGCGCTCCCACAAAGGGCTCAACCGCTGGAAGAAACTGGCCACACCGGTCGCCACACCGCTCTCTGCCGCACAGGAGAAGACAGCATGAACAAGCATCCCCTGCTGTCAGTACGCAATCTTTGCGTCGACTACATCACCGAAAATGGCGACGTGCGCGCCGTCAACTCGGTCAGCTTCGATATCAGACAGGGTGAGGTGTTCGGCCTCGCCGGCGAGTCGGGCTGCGGCAAGTCCACCGTCGCCTTCTCGGTCGCCCGGCTGCACAAGCCGCCCGCCTACATCAGCGGTGGCGAGATCCTGTTCAAGGGGGAGAACATCCTCCACTACAACGAGGAGCGGCTGCGCTCCTACCGCTGGCAACAGGTGTCGGTGGTGTTCCAGTCCGCCATGAATGCCCTGAACCCGGTACTGCGGATGGAAGAACAGTTCTGCGACGTGCTGCTGGCCCACAACCCCGGCATGACCCGCTATGAAGCGATCAAGCGCGCCCAGGAGCTGCTCACCATCGTCGATATCCACCCGAGTCGGCTCAAGGATTACCCGCACCAGTTCTCCGGCGGCATGCGCCAGCGGCTGGTGATCGCCATCGCCATGGCGCTCAACCCCGAGCTACTGATCATGGATGAACCGACCACGGCGCTGGACGTGGTGGTGCAGCGGGAGATCCTGCAAAAGGTCTATGCCCTGAAAGAGAAGTTCAACTTCTCCATTTTGTTCATCACCCACGATCTGTCGCTGATGGTGGAGTTCTGCGATCGCATCGGCATCATGTATGCCGGCGAACTGATTGAAGTTGCTCCCTCCAAGGCGATCCTGACCGCGCCACTGCACCCCTATACCAAGGGACTCGGCAACTCCTTCCCGCCCCTGCACGGGCCAAAAACCGTGCTGGAGGGGATCCCGGGCACCCCGCTCAACCTGCTGGAGGTGCCGGTCGGCTGCCGCTTTCAGGCCCGCTGTGGCAAGGTGCACGATCGCTGCCGTCAGGAGTACACCAAACTGGCCGAGATCCGCCCCGGCCAACAGACCGCCTGCCACCTCTATGAAGAGCAGGGGCGACAACAAGATTCCGTGATCTATCTGGACAAGGCCGCTGGCTGTTAAGGATGTCTGTCATGCAAATCGCCAAAACCGATGCACCCATCATCGAAGTCCAGCACCTCTACAAGGACTTCCCCATCAACTCCAATGCCATCAAGAGTGGCAAGATGCGGGCACTATCCGACATCACCTTCAACCTGCACCGGGGCCGCGCCCTGGCGGTGGTCGGTGAGTCGGGCTCCGGCAAGAGCACCATCGCCAAGATCATCGCCAAGATGTACAAGCTCAGTGCCGGGCGCATTCTCTATCGCGGCCACGATCTGGAGGAGTTCAACAAGGGAACCGCCCTGCTGGACTATCGCCAGAGCGTGCAGATGGTGTGGCAAGATCCGTTCGGTTCGCTCAACCCGACCCACACCATCTATCACCACATCGCCCGCCCCCTGCTGCTGCACAGTAAGGTGATCGACAAGAAAGATCTGCCCGACATGGTCCACGCCCTGCTGGAGAAAGTCGGCCTGACCCCCGCCAAGGCGACAGCGGCCAAATATCCGCACCAGCTCTCCGGCGGTCAGCGCCAGCGGGTCAACATCGCCCGCAATCTGGCGGTGGAGGCGGAAGTAGTGCTGGCGGACGAGCCGACTTCCATGCTCGATGTCTCCATTCGCATCGGCATCCTCAACCTGATGGAGCAGATGAAGAACGAGCTGGGGGTCTCCATGCTCTACATTACCCACGACATCGCCACCGCCCGCTATGTGGCGGAAGATCTGGCGGTGATGTATGTGGGTCACATGGTGGAGTGGGGCGAGGTGGACGAGATCCTGCACCACCCGCAGCACCCCTACACCCAGCTGCTCATCTCGGCGGTGCCCGATCCGGAGAAGAGCATCCACGCCGAGCTGGAGGGTGGCCGCAAGGGGGAGATCCCGCTCTGGACGCCGGAGTCCTGCGGCTGCCCGTTTGCCGGGCGCTGCAATCAGGCGATGCCCCGCTGCAAGGAAGCGCTGCCTGCCATCACCAAGCTTGCCGACAACCACTTCGTGCGCTGCTACCTCTACGAGTGATGATGAGCCTTAGACCGGCCGGACAGCCCTGTCCGGCCATGCCTCGATACGGGGCGGCCACAGCCCCGTGATGTGCCTCACCGTTCGTCGGTGAACCACAGGAGTAATACCTTGATGGAACTCTTGATCAATCAGGTGGGCTACGAGTGCGACGGCCACAAGGTCGCCCTGCTGCAAACCACCCCCGCCCATGATCTCGGCGGCTACGTCAGGCTGCAACGCCAGGGTGATGGCCAGATCCTGTTTGAAACCCCGCTGCAACCGGCCGGCAGCGTCCCCGGCTGGCAGGGCCGCACTTACCTAAGCGCCGACTTCTCTGCCTTCAAGGAGCCCGGCCATTACCGGCTGGAGGCAATAACGGCCCCCATAGGCGCAGCTGCTACGGAGCAGCGCATTGTCCGTTCGACCCGCTTCGCCATCGGCCAGGATCTGCTGGCCAGCCGCTGCCTCTCCGACGTCATCCACTACTTCAAGGGACAGCGCGCCAGCGGCACCTTCGATCGGGCCGACCGCAGCGCCCGCCTGTTTGGCACCGACCAGCACAAAGATGTGCACGGCGGCTGGTTCGATGCCAGCGGCGACATGAGCAAATATTTAAGTCACCTCTCCTACGCCAACTACCTCAATCCCCAGCAGACCCCCATGGTGGTGTGGGCCCTGCTCAAGTGCCGCGAACTCTTGGCCCCGCGCCGCGATATCGACGGGGTGAACCTCTGCAAGCGGCTCAATGACGAGGCGCTGCATGGCGCTGATTTCCTCTGCCGGATGCAGGATGAGTCGGGCTTTTTCTACATGACCCTGTTCGACAAGTGGAGCAAGGATCCCGCCCAGCGCGAGCTGTGTGCCTATGCCACCCAGCAGGGGATCAAGTCCGCCAACTGGCAGGCGGGTTTTCGCCAAGGGGGTGGTATGACCATCGCCGCGCTGGCCCGCGCCGCCCGCGAGAGTGTCAGCGGCGACTTCGATGCCAGCCGCTACGCCGAGGCTGCCAAACGCGGCTACCTGCACCTGTGCGAGCACAACCTCGCCTATCTCGACGACGGGGTCGAAAACATCATCGACGACTACTGCGCCCTGCTGGCAGCGGTGGAGCTGACCCGCACCTTCGGCGCCGAGTGGCTGAATGAGGCAAGAGCCCGCGCCAGCAAGCTCTGCGCCCGCCAGCGCATTCATCCGGAGCTGGGTCACTACTGGTCGGCCAACGAGGATGGCTCGCGCCCCTACTATCACGCCGCCGAAGCGGGCCTGCCGGTGCTGGCGCTGCTGGAATATTTAGGTGTAGAGCCGGATCAGGAGCACAAGGCCCGGGTACAAACCGTGGTGGAGCAGGCGCTGGCCGCCGAGCTGGCGCTCTGCGCCCGGGCGGGCAACCCCTTCTCCCTCGCCCGCCAATATGTGAAAGGGGTGGATGAAGCGCCGCGCGTCAGCTTCTTTATCCCCCATAACAACGAATCCGGCTACTGGTGGCAGGGGGAGAATTCCCGTCTCGCCTCGCTGGCGACCATGGCCTTTGCTGGCGCCCGCCACTTCTCTCGCCAGAGCCAGCCGCTGCTCACTTACGGCCAGCGCCAGCTCGACTGGATCCTCGGGCAGAACCCGTTCAACGCCTGCATGTTGGCGGGCCACGGCATCAACAACCCCGCCTATACCGCCGGGTATCCCAATGCGCAGGGGGGCATCTGCAACGGCATCACCGCCGGGTTTGATGACGAAAATGAGGTGGCCTTTATCCCAGAGGAGTACAAGGAGCGGCTGGATCAGAACTGGCGCTGGGGCGAGCAGTGGATCCCCCACGCCGCCTGGTTTGCTCTGGCCATCAGCTGGCAGAGAGCTTTGGGTGATCGAAATGAGCAGGGAGGTCGCCATGATTGAGTTCTGGGTCGGTGTCGATGGCGGGGGCACCCACACCCGCGCCCGCATTCGCGATCGGGCGGGCAAGCTGCTCGGCGAGGGGCGCGCCGCTGGCTCCAATCTGGAGCTGGGCATCCCCCATGCCCACGCCAATGTGCTGGCCGCCATCGCCAGCGCCCGCCTTGCCGCAGGGATCGCTATCGAGAGCGAACAGCAGATGGGGGTCGGGCTGGCGCTCGCCTCCGCCGAGCTGGCAGACTGCTATCACGCCATGCTCGCCATGCCCTTCCCCTTTGCCAGTGTCAGGCTCACCTCCGATGCCTTCGGCGCCTGCCTCGGCGCCTTTGGCGGCCGGGAGGGGGCCATCCTCATCGCCGGTACCGGCTCGGTGGGGCTTATCTATCACGCAGGTCAAATTCGCACCTGTTCCGGCCGCGGCTTCCCCATTTCGGACATAGGCAGCGGCGCCTGGCTGGGGCTGCGCGCCATCCAGCAATCCCTGCTCTGCCACGATGGCATTCTGCCCCCCAGCACCCTCGCCATCCGCTTGATGGATCGCTTCAAGCGGGATCAGGCGGAAGTAGTGCGCTGGGCCGCCCGCGCCATTCCGGCCGACTATGGCCACTTTGCCCCCTGGGTATTCGATGCCGCCAGCGATGGCGACGAGCTAGCCAACCAGCTGCTGGACGAAACCTGCGAACAGCTGCGGATCCTGCTGGACGGGATGACCATGCTCGGTGCCAGCCAGATCGCTCTGCTGGGAGGGATTGGCTCGCGCCTCGCTCCCCGTCTCGGCCAGCTCAACCTGATCCCCCCCCAGGCAGATGCGCTCGATGGCGCCATCCTGTTTGCCCAATCAGAGGATTTTCCATGTCTACACCCCTGATCCACACCCAGGTCGCCCGACGTGACGGCGAGGATGTCTGGTTCACTTTCACCCTCTCCCGCATGCCGGATACCCAGTGGAAGCTGCACTTCTGTCTGGCTCGCCATATCGACCCCGACTCACTGCAAGGGGGCGAGTTGGAGCGCCAAAGCGGCAGCTACAAGGTGATTGTCCCGAACGCTGGCAGCTGCGAGCTGCGCTTTTGCTGCCGTCAGACCCCCATCAAGAAGCTCTCCGACATGCCGCAGGGGTTCTTCCTCAGCCTGCCGGAGGCGACCACCGGTGCCCAGCTGCTGCCGGTGACGCTGGCGGCGCAGGATCTCGGACTGGAGAACCCGCCGGTAACCCGCCCCGACCTGCCCGAAGTCGAGCCCCAGCTTGGCATAGTGCCGCAACCGGCCCATCAGGTGCTGCTGGAGGGGAACTTCCGGCTGGCCGAGCGGGCCCATGTCAGCGCCCCCCGCGATGTCCCGGGTCTGCTGGCCCACTTCAACGAGCTGACGTCGCTGGCACTGGAGCAGGATCACGACGCAGAAATCCGGCTGACCGAGGCCAGACTGGCCCCCGAAGCCTACCAGCTCACTATCACGCCACAGGAGGTGGTGATTGCCGCCGCCGACGAAGCGGGCTGGCGTCATGGGCTGGTGACCCTGGCCCAGTGGTATCTGCAACATGGCGAGAGCCTGCCCTGCGTCACGCTGGAGGATGCCCCGCGCTTCGGTTTTCGTGGCATTTTTCTCGACTGCGCCCGCCACTTCCACACTCCGGCCACCATCAAGCGCCTGCTCAAGCTGATGAGCCTCTACAAGTTCAACCGCTTCCACTGGCACCTGACCGATGACGAAGGGTGGCGGATCGAAATCAAGGCTTTTCCGACGCTGACCGACGTGGGCGCCTGGCGCGGCCACGATCTGGCGATCGGCCCCCAGCTGAGCGGCGGCGCCGAGCCCTATGGCGGCTACTACACCCAGAGCGAGGTGAAGGAGCTGGTGAGCTATGCCAGTGAACTCGGCATCACCGTCATTCCCGAGATCGACATTCCGGGCCACTGCCACGCCGCCATCAAGGCGCTGCCCGAGCTGCTGGTCGAAACGGCGGATCACTCCCGCTACCTCTCGGTTCAGCATTTCGACGACAACGTGCTCAACCCCGCCCTGCCCGGCACCTACCGCTTCCTGGAAACGGTGCTGGACGAGGTGTGTGAACTCTTCCCAGGCCCGCAGATCCACATGGGCGGTGACGAGGTGCCGACCGGTGTCTGGACCGACAGCCCAGCCTGCCAGCAGCTGATGACCGAGCAGGGCTACGCCGACTGCCGCGAGCTGCAGGGCCATCTGCTGCGCCACTGCCAGCGCTATCTGGCCGACAAGGGCAAGCGGATGATCGGCTGGGAGGAGATCCTGCACGGCGACAAGGTGAGCCGCAAAGCAGCCGTCTGTGCCTGGACCAGCTTCCAGGCAGGGCTGGATGCCGCCGCAGCCGGTTATCCGGTGGTGATGGCGCCCGCCCAGTCTCTCTATCTGGATCTGGCCTGGAGCCAGGACATTCATGAACCCGGCCTCTACTGGGCGGGGACCCTCAATCTGGAGCAGGTCTATGCGTGCGATCCTGCGCCATCCGATTTCCATGCCAACGATAACATCCTCGGGGTGCTGAGCCCCTTGTGGTCAGAATTGATCACCAGCCGTGATCGTCTCGACTACATGTTGTTCCCGCGTATGCTGGCCACGGCCGAGGTGGCCTGGAGCGATCCCGCCCACAAGGGCTGGGATCACTTCGCCGCCCGCCTGCCGGGCCAGCTGCAGATCCTCGATCAGTTGCAGGTGCGCTACCGGATGCCACAGAGGTAATGTTGTCTCTATTTTGGCGGCCAATCGGCCGCCTTTTTTCATTTCAGCCCCCCTGACCTTATACCGCCCGCTCCCCGTCCCCTTGCTCCCGGCTACGCCAAGAGGCCACAATGACCCATCCGTACAACAGCAACTACAGCAACAACAGGCATCCATGTTTCACCCCTCCCATGAAAAAGTGGCAAGAATCGAGGCGATCATCGCCCTGATCCCGGCTGGCAAGGTGGTCAGTTATGGTCAGGTGGCCGATCTGGCCGGGCTGCCCGGACGGGCAAGACTGGTGGGCAAGGTGCTGCGGGAAACCGACAAGGTACTGCCCTGGCATCGGGTACTGGGCGCCGCAGGCACCATCTCGCTACCCAAAGGATCGCAAGGCTTTGCCGAACAGACGGGACGCCTGCAGCAGGAAGGGGTCGTGGTGATCGGGGGGCGGGTCAGAATGAAGGAGTGGCAATGGCAGCCCGACTTGGCCGAGCTGCTTTTTCTACTGCCGTTTTGAGGGGGTCACGGCCGGATCACTCCAGCGGCGCCAGGATCTCTTCGCTGCGCACCTGCACCGGTATAGTCTCGTCCTCGCGCTGCAGCAGCACCAGCAGGCTCTGCCGGTCAACCTCCAGCACATAGGCCGCCCCTTCCCGGGTCATGCAGCTCATGCCCGGCCGGATCTCGTTAATCTCCATCTCAACCTCCTTGTTACAACGCTACACTCCTTGCAGCTGTCTCAGTATACCGCTATCCATAAGCAAAGAGGCCCCATGTCGGGGCCTCTTTTCATCACGCTTTCTTCGGCTTGGGCAAGCTCTCTTGCCAGGTACCGTTATCGTAGTGAGCGGTCCAACCGGTCGCCTTGCCGTTGACCTCGCTCATCACGTACTGCTCCTTGGTCTTGCGACTGAAGCGCACGATGGCGGGGTTGCCGTCCGGATCGGTGAGCGGGGCACCGGCCAGATACTTGTGCTTGGCGGAGATGCGATCCTTGAAGCGTTGCAGCTCTTCCACCAGCGGCGCGCGGGTCTCGCGGGATTTGGGGAAGTTGCTGGCCGCCAGGAACAGACCGGCAGCACCGTCACGCAGCACAAAGTGGGCGTCGGACTGGGTGCACTTGAGCTCGGGCAACGGCACCGGATCCTCTTTCGGCGGTGCGATATCGCCGTTTTTCAGGATCTTGCGGGTGTTCTTGCAGGTCTCGTTGGTGCAACCCATGTACTTGCCGAAACGGCCGTTCTTGAGCTGCATCTCGCTGCCGCAACGGTCGCACTCGATGCTCGGCCCTTCGTAGCCCTTGAGCTTGAACTGGCCCTTCTCGATTTCGTAGCCATCGCAGTCCGGATTGCGACCACAAACGTGCAGCTTGCGGCTGTCGTCGATGATGTAGGCATCCATCGCGGTGCCACAGACGCCGCAGCGGTGCTTGGCGCGCAGCGCTTCGGTTTCCGCCTCATCACCGTCAGTGGTGGAGACAAACTCGTCGGCAGAGACCAGGTTGATGGTCTTCTTGCAGCGCTCTTTCGGCGGCAGGGCATAGCCGGAACAACCGAGGAACACGCCGGTGGTGGCGGTACGAATACCCATCTTGCGGCCGCAATCCGGGCAGTCGATATCGGTCATCACCATCTGGTTGGCACGCATGCCGCCCTCTTCGGGCGCCTTGTCGGCCTTCTCCAGCTCCTGGGTAAACTCGGCGTAGAAGGCGTCGAGCACTTTCTTCCACTCCAGCGTCCCTTCGGCGATGCCATCGAGCTTGTCTTCCATCTTGGCGGTGAACTCGTAGTTCATCAGCTCGACGAAGTTCTCGACCAGACGGTCGGTGACGATCTCGCCCATCTTCTCGGCGAAGAAACGACGGCTCTCGACCCGCACATAACCACGATCGACGATGGTGGAGATGATGGAAGCGTAGGTAGACGGACGGCCGATGCCACGCTTTTCCAGCTCGCGCACCAGCGCCGCTTCGGTAAAGCGGGCAGGCGGCTTGGTGAAGTGCTGACGCGGATCCAGCTTGACCAGTTTCAGTACCTCGCCCACGGTCACCGCAGGCAGTTGGCTATCTTCACCTTTACGGCCCATCGGCGGCAGCGCCTTGGTCCAACCGGCGAAGCGCAGGGTACGGCCACGGGCCTTCAACTCGAACTCACCCGCCTTGACGGTCAGGGTAGAGGAGTCGTACTGGGCCGGGGTCATCTGGCAGGCGACGAACTGACGCCAGATGAGATCGTACAGACGCATTGCATCCGGCTCCATCCCTTCCAGCATCTCGGACGTGACCAGTACGCTGGAGGGACGGATCGCCTCGTGCGCTTCCTGGGCACCGGCCTTGGAACCATAGAGGTTCGGCTCGGCCGGCAGATAGGCTGCGCCATACTGCTCGCCGATATATTCACGCACCGCCTCAACCGCCTCTTTGCTGAGGTTGGTGGAGTCGGTACGCATATAGGTGATGTAACCCGCTTCATAGAGACGCTGGGCCATCATCATGGTTTTCTTGACCCCGAAGCTCAGACGGGTAGAGGCCGCCTGCTGCAGGGTGGAGGTGATGAACGGCGCAGAGGGTTTGGAGCCGGTCGGTTTGTCTTCCCGGTTAACGACCTTGTAGTCGACCCCTTCCAGGGCCGCCACGGCGGCGAAGGTCTCGGCCTGGGTCACCGGCTTGAAGTCGGCGCCGTTGCGGCTGACCACTTCCATCCGCAGATCAGCCTTGTCACCGGTCAGCAGGTCGGCATTGAGATCCCAGAACTCGACCGGTACGAACGCCTTGATTTCGCGCTCTTTATCGACGATGAGGCGCACCGCAACGGATTGCACCCGACCGGCGGAGAGACCGCGAGCCAGCTTCTTCCACAAGAGCGGGGAGACCATGTAACCCACCACGCGGTCGAGGAAACGACGGGCCTGCTGGGCATTGACGCGGTCAATATTGAGTTCGGACGGCTGGGCAAACGCCTCCTTGATGGCGCTCTTGGTGATTTCGTTAAACACCACGCGCTTGTAGCGGCTGTCGTCGCCACCGATGATCTCGCGCAGGTGCCAGGCGATCGCCTCTCCTTCTCTATCCAAGTCGGTTGCGAGATAGATGGTGTCGGCTTTCTCGGCCAGACTTTGCAACTCGCTGACCACCTTCTCCTTGCCGGGCAAAATCTGGTAGTTGGCCTGCCAGCCAGCGGTCGGATTGATACCCATCCGGGCAAACAGGGCCTTGCGATCCTTGGCAGCCTTCTCGGATTCGCTCAACTTGATGCCGCGAATGACAGGTTTCTTGGGCTCGGTGCTGGCGCTGCCGCTGGTGGGCAGATCGCGAACATGACCAACGCTGGATTTCACCACGTAGTCCTTGCCCAGATATTTGTTGATCGTCTTGGCCTTGGCCGGAGACTCCACTATGACCAGTGATTTGCCCATGCTGTAACTATTATCCTCATTGCACCCGACGGGGTTGGTGTGCGGTTTTGTGGGGCTGTATAAGAGATTTGGCGCGAAAAAGCAATCTTGTGAGCAAATTTGCCTGACCAGCCCGAACCACACGGCTTCTTTTATTGCTTCTTTATTTATTAATGCGAAGGCAACAGGCCGGACGCAACCGCTTTTTCAATTTTCTGCCATACCGCCCCTCTTTTTATATCTGAAACGACATAAAAACGTCTGCTGGTTACCGGCTTGTTACAAAAACATAAAATCTCTTTATAATGGCCCAACCCCGACGCATTGCGCGCGGAAGGAACCGCTACCCATCATAAAAATCGAAAGGATGTACTCAATGAAGCACTTCGAGGTCAATTTCGACGGTCTGGTCGGCCCGACTCATAACTATGCCGGCCTCTCCTACGGCAACGTTGCCTCCCAGAGCAATGCCCAGGAGGCTTCCAATCCGAAAGAGGCCGCCAAGCAGGGGCTGCGCAAGATGAAGGCGCTGACCGAGCTTGGCATGACCCAGGGGGTACTGGCGCCACAAGAGCGTCCCGATCTCGCCACCCTGCGCCGCCTCGGCTTCACTGGCAACGATGCCCGGGTGCTGGAGCAGGCCGCCAAACAGGCTCCCGCCGTACTGGCTGCCTGCTATTCGGCCTCCAGCATGTGGACCGCCAACGCCGCCACAGTCTCTCCCAGTGCCGATACCCAGGATGGCCGCATTCACTTCACACCCGCCAACCTGACCAACAAGTTTCACCGCTCCCTGGAGCCGGACGTCACGGGCCGTATCCTGCGCGCCGTGTTCAACAACGATCGCCACTTCAGCCACCACCTCCATCTGCCGGAAAATGATCACTTCGGCGACGAGGGCGCCGCCAACCACACCCGCCTGTGCCGTGCCTATGGCGAGGCAGGCGTCGAGCTGTTTGTCTATGGCCGCAGCGCCTTTGATCACTCCCGCCCGGCGCCGACGCGCTACCCGGCACGCCAGACCCTGGAAGCGAGCCAGGCCATCGCCCGCCTGCATGGCCTCGGCGAGGAGAGCGTGGTGTTTATCCAGCAAAACCCGGAGGTGATCGATCAGGGGGTGTTCCATAACGACGTGATCGCGGTGGGCAACCAGAACGTGCTGTTCTTCCACCAACAAGCGTTCCTCAACACCGAGGCGGTGCTGGCCGAGATCAGCGGCAAGTTTGGCGATGGGGATCTGCACTTTATCGAAGTACCTACCGCCGAGGTCTCCGTGCTGGATGCGGTGAAATCCTACCTGTTCAACACCCAGATCCTCACTCTGCCCAATGGCGAGATGGCGATCATCGCCCCTACCGAGTGCCGCGACAATCCGGCGGTCTCTGCCTATCTCGACAAGCTGCTAACGCAGGGCACCCCGATCAAGGCGGTACACTACATGGATGTGAAACAGAGCATGCGCAATGGCGGCGGCCCGGCCTGCCTGCGGCTGCGGGTTGCCATGAACGATCAGGAACTCGCAGCGGTCAATCTGGCCTGCCTGATCAACGACAGCCAGTTTTCCCGCCTCGATGGCTGGGTGGATCGCCACTACCGCGACCGCCTGACCCTCGACGATCTGCGGGATCCGGCGCTGGTGCAGGAGTCCCGCAGCGCACTGGACGAGCTTACCCAGATCCTGAAACTGGGTTCGGTCTACCCGTTCCAGCGCTAGATGTGATGCCCGGGAAGACCGCCGACACTGGCGGTCTTCTCTTATCTGCCTCGTGTTCACCGTGATCGCCAGCTTGCACGAATGCTGCTTTGTGCAGAAAAGCAGCGCACAACTTGCTGATAAGCTTGAATTTTGAGCTGGATGTATCAAAAAATCGACGAACAGTCATTTTTTACTGCCAGATGCCTCATCAAGGGGTTCACAAAGCCTCTGGATCTGATAGTATGCGCCTCGCACTTGGGGAGGGGTTCCCGAGCGGCCAAAGGGATCAGACTGTAAATCTGACGGCTCTGCCTTCGAAGGTTCGAATCCTTCTCC
>NZ_JAPDCD010000059.1:0-19838 GCF_027705695.1 Aeromonas sp. QDB62
ATCTGCTCCATGCGGGACAAGAAAATCTCTTTTCTGGTCTGACGGCGCTTACTGCTGAATTCACTGTCGGCGAAGGTGAGCTGATGACTCATGATGAACCCTTTTTCATGGCTCCAGATGACAAACATGATCTCATATCAGGGACTTGTTCGCACCTTCCTTGGCTCTATACGCTGTTTAAGAGGTATTTTTTCGTACCCTTCAGCATAAGTATCTCGAAATGTTTTTAAATGAAAATTTAAAAAATCTGCAGGTAAACCAACAAGGTTGTCAACAACCTTCAATATCGTGTCTGCAGTTTTGCACATGGTTGAAATAGGTGCTGAAACAGCATCAACAATATCGCCTTTAAGTACAAGACCATCAGTTGTAATACTTATCTCTTTTTCACCCATTGAGTTTACCATCCTTGAACTAAGTCTTTTATAAATTATTGTCTGTTGGGCTTCATGGGTATCAGCACCGACAAGTAAATAAGGTGTATCGCCAAGTTAATCAAGCCAACGCTACCGCGCGACCATGATACCGATTGAGGCCGTTTGTGGAAGGGCTGAGGGGCGATAATCTGTGCCGGATCAATAAATTAAGGCGCTCAAAGTGCTGAAACGACAAGGCCCCCGATGTCGGGGGCCTTGTGATAGCGCCATCACTGGTGAGGCTGAGCAGGGCAATGTCGGTCAGGGCAAGTCCAGGGTAAAGCGGGCGCCACCGAGGGGGGATTCATCGACCCGGATCTGGCCGCCGTAGCTGTGGACGATCTCGGTGACCACCGCCAGACCTATGCCCTGACCCGGCGAGCTGTCGGCGCGAACGCCACGCTGGAAGATCTGCTCCGATTTGGCCGGGTCGATACCCGGGCCATCATCTTCCACTTCGATGCGCAGCCGTTCGAGATGGCGGCGCACCGTCACCTTCACTTCGCTGATGGCAAACTTGCAGGCGTTGTCGAGCAGGTTGCCCATCAGCTCCATCAGGTCGCCCTGTTCGCCGTGAAAGAGGGCGTCATCATCGAACTTGAAATGGGTTTGCAGCTTCTTGTGGCGATAAACCTTGGTCAGGCTGGCCAGCAGTTTTTCAATCAGCGGCACCGGCTCGGTGCCCTTGCTGGCAAGGCGCTGGCGGCCGGTAACGGCGCGTCTGAGCTGATACTGGATCATCTGATCCATGGTGAGGATCTGCTCGTTGATGTTGTCGTGGATCTCCCGCCCCAGTTGCACTTCGCGGGTGGTGATCTGGATCAGCGCCAGCCGGGTTTTCAGGCTGTGGGCGAGATCGTTGAGGGCGTGCTGGTAGCGCTGGGTTTGCTGGCGTTCGTTTTCCAGCAGCTGGTTGACCGAGTCGGTCAGCGGGGCCAGTTCCCGTTCGAATTCGTTTGACAGCGCATCGCGCTTGCCAGCCCGGATATCGTCGATCTGGCGGGCGATGGTGCGCAGAGAGCTGAGGCTCCAGAAGGTGGTGAGCAGCAGCAGTCCGGCCAGCAGCAGGTAGGCGAGTAGCGCCTGACGGGCGGTCTGGTAGAGGTAGGTGCGCGACTCTTCGTGATAGCGTTTGGCCGAGTCGATCATCACTACGTAGTAGGCGGTGGTGCCACTGCCAGGATTGCGGATAAAACGCAGGCTGTAGACGTAGTAGCTCTCGCCGTTCTTGATGGTGTGTTTCTTGAAGAAGTAGTCGAGATCCATCCCCCCCAGATACTTCATCAGATCGCCGCAGATGGTCTGTTTGGCCTTGATCACCTCCGGCATATGGAGGCTCGACCAGACCAGCTCGCCATCGGCGCGGCAGATCAGGGTGTCGAGGTTGCTGTCACTGGCATCGCGGGACATCCGCCCCAGTTCGACAGTGGGGCCCTTGTCGTCCGGCTCGGTGGAGGAGAACAGCTTGGCCAGATTCTCCTGCATCCGGGCACTGGCCTTCTGGGTCTGCTCCTCGATATGGCCGAGGTAGAGGGCGTAGACGGCAAACCCCATGATCAGCGCGATGACCAGCAGCGAGCTGAGCAGCAGTTTGATGTGCAGGGAGCTGCGGATCATCTTGATGGGGCGCGGCAGATGAAACTGCATCAGTTACACGACAGGTTGAAGATGTAGCCCTGGCGCCGGATGGTGGAGATGGGTTGAATCGTCCCTTCCGGATCCAGCTTCTTGCGCAGGCGGCTCACCATCACCTCGATAGTGTTGGGGTCCCCTTCGCCGTCGCCGTAGAGCTGGTCGAGCAGTTGTTGCTTGGAGACCACCTGACGGGCGTTGCGCATCAGGTACTCCAGAATGAGGTATTCAAAGCTGGTGAGCACTGCCACTTCACCGGCGATGGTCAGCTCCTTGCGGGAGAGATCCAGCTCGTAATCACCGGCCTTCACCTTGGGCGAGATAAAACCGGCACTGCGACGCACCAGCGCATTGAGGCGGGCCAGCAGCTCATCTTTCTGGAACGGTTTGACCAGATAGTCATCAGCACCGGCTTCCAGTCCTTCGACCTTGTCCTGCCAGTTGCCACGGGCGGTCAGCACAATGATGGGGAAGGGGATCTGCCGTTCACGCAGTCGCCGGATCAGTTGCAGGCCATCCATATCGGGCAGACCGAGGTCGATGATCGCCACATCAATGGGGTAGTCAACGGCATAGTGCAGAGCAATCTCGGCCTTGTCGGTGCTGTAGACCTGATTGTCGGCTTCGGTCAGCAGGGAGGAGAGGTGGTGATTGAGCAGCTTGTCGTCTTCGACCAACAGAATTTTCATGATGTGAACGGTCATAGGGATCCAGGCTGTCAATTAGAAAGTGAATGTCGCTTCGAGTCAATTCGAATCCTATCTTGCCACTCCTGTATCGGGACTGAATCAGGGGGCTTCAGAGTTTGCGGCAACTGGTCGTTTATCCATTGTCCGTTGTTGTCGATGGCGCTTTGGTCAGTTCAATGCTGATCGCCATGCTGCGAAAGGTTTGACGAAATGAGAAAGGTAGCCGGAACGTGGCTGGCGCGGCTGAAGGGTCGGGAGCGCAGCGACTTCCTCTATATTGTCTGGCTCTGCTGGGGAGCAGCTCTGCTGCTCTATGTGCTGGGGTCACCCTGTTTTCTGTGGCCAGTGGCGCCGATGCCGCTGGTTCTGCTTGTCTGGTTGATGGAGAGAGTCGGGATGTTTGGAAAAAAACGTGATGGGGCGGCCAGTGTGTCAGCCGGGGCAACGGTCATTGCTGCCGGTGCCCGCTTCAAGGGCGAGTTGCAGGTCGAGGGGGATCTGGAGGTGCGCGGTCACGTCAATGGCACCATCCAGCTCACCGGCGGTGTGCTGCGCATCATGCAGGGCGGCACTGTCGAGGGTGACGTGAGTGCGCCCCACGTGATCATCAATGGTCTGCTTGAAGGCACCTGCACCTCCGCCGAGGTGGAGATCCTGGAGAGCGGCAAGATGCAGGGGATCTTCAAGGGGGGCAGCCTCTCCATCTGCAAGGGCGGCAACTTTGTCGGTCAGTCCCAGCCCACCGTGGCCGGCAAGGCCGATCCCGTGTTGCAAGCCTTGTCTGAAAACCGATCGCCCGAGAGCAAGCAGCCAGAGAACAAGAACAATGTGAAGAAGCTGCCGCACGAGCCGAAAGGCAAGGCGACCGAGGAGCTGGCCAAGCAGGCGTGATGCCGTTTGCCAGCCGTGCAGATGACGGTTGTTCAGGGAAACAGAGAGGGGGCCACGATGGCCCCCTCTGCGTTTCCCCGTTACCCGTTAGCTGCGGCGCGGCGGCAGCATATTGGTGAGGGTGTTGTCTTTGAGAATATGGTGGTGATAGAGGGCCGCCACCGTGTGCAGGCCGATCAGCGCGTAACCGATATTACCCAGCGTCTCGTGCACCTCCTTGATCAGTCCCTTGAGGTCCGGACTTGGGGAGATCAGGGCTGGCAGCTCAAGCCCGAAGAAGGGAATGGGCTTGCCCGCGGCGCTCAGCAGCAGCCAGCCAAACAGCGGGGTGAGCATCAAAAAGCCGTAGAGGGCGAGGTGGGCCAGTTTTGCCAGTTTGTGCATGACCGGGGAAAGCTCGGGCACGATACGGGGTGTCGGGCTCATCCAGCGCAGCGCCAGTCTGACAAATACCAGAGCGAAGATGAGCAGCCCCAGCATAAAGTGCCACTCCTTCATCAGATCCCGGCCAGGGTCGCCCTTGGGAAAGATATCGCGAAATTCGATCAGGGCGTAGACGGCGATCATGGCCCACAGGGTCAGCCAGTGCAGCCCGATGTTCAGGGTGCCGTAACGTTGTTCACTGTTCATCAGCATAGGTTTGTTCCTTCAGATTGGTTGTCACATCCGTGTGGCATTCCCGCTGAACAGCATATCGAAGCGAGGCCGGATCCCTTGGCGGCAACTGCCGTGCTGCTACCACTTGCCAGTGGCCAGCAGCCTGAAACGGGCGGCAGTCGGAGAGAAAAATCCCTCTACTCTCTGCATGGTATCACTGGCAACCGGGTGGATAGTCTGATCAATGCCACACAATTCACAGGCTTATTAAGCACCTTGTGACGTGAAGGCAGCGTGAAATAAAGGTGTGAAATTGCGTCAGTGGGGCCAATGACGGCTTCACGCCGGGGATCAGGCGGGCTCGATGGCCAGCACCATGCAATCCGGTTCGTTGATGCGAAAACGGACGTTGCAGTCAAACAGCCGTACCCCGTACTCCTTCTCATCCGGCTTGCCCTTCTTGTAGGCGGGGCGAGGATCTTGCGCCAGCACTTCGCTCACCAGCTGGCGCAGCTCGGGATGGGCCTTGAGCCAGGGTTGCAATTGCTGCTCGGCCTCGGCACTGAAACGCACCGCCAGCGGCGGGGTGGGGGCATCGGGGGCAAAGCCGCCACGGGCATCCGGCAGGCTGTCGGCATAGGGAATGTAGGGTTTGATATCGACGATGGGGGTGCCATCGAGCAGATCCACCGCCCCCAGCTCCAGCCACAGCTTGCCCCGTTCGCGACCGACCCCGTGCAGTTCGACCACCGAGAGGCCGAGCGGATTGGGGCGGAAGGTGGAGCGAGTGGCAAAGACGCCGACCCGCTCGTTGCCGCCAAGGCGCGGCGGGCGCACCGTCGGGTGCCAGCCCTGCGCCATGGTCTGGTGAAAGACGAAGCTGAGCCACAGATGGGAGAACTGCTCGATGCCGCGCAGCACATCCGGCTGATCGTAAGGGGGGAGCAGCTCGAGGCGGGCGCGAGCCGATTTGACCAGACCGGGCTGGCGGGGGATGGCGAACTTCTCCTTGTAGGGAGAGCGGATGATCCCGAGGGTGTTGATTTCAAACTTCATGGCGGATCCTGACTGAAAACCCCGGCAATTTAGCACAGGCAGCCCCAAAACGCAGGCTTGGCCTCACTACGCCCATTTCTGCTGCGCTGCCGTGATCCCTGTCCCATCCCGGCCAGTCGGGGGCTGTGCCCGCGCGCCAAGTTGCGTAGGGTGGAGGCAACGGGCGCATCAGGATGCAATGTGCGCATTCGCGCCGAAGGGAGGGAGAGGGATGAAACTGCTGATTATCGGTGGCACCGGCTTTTTGGGGCGCCATCTCACCGCGCTGGCGCTGGATTGGGGCCATGAAGTGACGCTGTTCAACCGTGGCCTGCACCAGCATCCGGACTGGCGCGATCTGCTGCAGCTCACCGGCGACAGGGACAAGAGCCTGAGCGCCCTGCAAGGGACCGGGTTGCAGTGGGATCTCGTCATCGACACCTGCTGCTATCGCCCCGAGCAGGCGGCGAGCCTCTCGGCAGCCTTATTCGGGCGCTGCGAGCGGCTGATCTTTATCTCCACCATCAGCGTCTATCGCGATTTCTCACTGCCCGGAATGGATGAGTCGGCGCCGCTGCATGCTATCCCCGCAGGCGAAATGCCCTCTGACTACGGTCCCCTCAAGGTATTGTGCGAGGCCGAGTATCACGCCCGCTGGGGCGATCGGCTCTGCATCCTGCGCCCGGGCGTGCTGTGCGGCTCCCATGATCCCACTGGTCGCATGGCGTGGTGGATTAAGCGGGTGCAGCAGGGCGGGCCCTGGTTGTTGCCGGGCAGTGGCGAGGATCGCTTGCAGTATCTCGATGTGCGCGACTGCGCCGAGTTTGTGCTGCGCGCAGCCGAGCAGCAGTTGTCGGGCATCTTCAACCTGCTCAAGCCCGGCATTACCCTCTGCGACTGGCTGGAGCGGCTGAGCGCCCGCTTGCTGCCAGTCAGCCCCATCCAGCCCGAGTGGCTGCCATGGCCGACCCTTATGGCGGCCGGTATCGAGCCCTGGCAGAGCTATCCCACCCTGCTGCCCTGCGCGCAGGCGGAGTTTGCCGGTTACGGCTTTATCAGTGCCGAGGCGGCCATCGTCAAGGGGTTGAACTTCCGGCCGCTGGAGGAGACCGCCGCCGATCTTGCCCACTGGCTGGTCATCGAGCCCATCGCTGGCGTGGCGGCGGATGCCATGACTCATGCCCGGGAGACCTCGCTGCGTCAGCAGTTGCTGGCACCCAGTCTGCAATAGGAAAGAGTGGCGGGATCATAGTGTTGCTGCCGAGAATGCAGCGGCGCGAACATAACGAGAGGGCATCCCGCGGGATGCCCTCTCTGTCTATCCATACCTGATGGCTGCCAAATACCGGTTGACGCGATTCCCTATCGCACCGCCCTTGCTCGCCGCGCTAGCGAATGGTGGCACCCGCGGCTACCAGCAAGTCGCGCAAAATGGCGCGATGGCAGCGGGACTCCTGCTCGCAGTAGCAGCCCACCGACAGATTGGTGGTGTGGGAGAGGGCGGCCAGCAGCGCCAGATCGTGCCTGGCAGCAGGTTGCGCCATCTCGGCCTTGTACTGCTTGCCAAACGCCGCCCATTGGGCGGGTGTCTCGGCAGCCTGACCCAGTTTCATGGTCTCGCTGCTGGGGGCGAGGTTGGGGAACCAGACGTCGTACCAATGCTGGCTGGCAAATTCGCTCTTGGGGACGCCGCGGGGCGGGCGGCGCACAGTGCCGATGCGCAGCCCCTCATCCGGCAGGCGCGGGCTGCCAAGGCGAACGATGGCGAGGGCCATGGCTACGGCTTACTTCTCTTCGGCCACTTTCAGCGCCTGCCCGTAGCAGATCACCTGTTTCAGGCAGCCCGGGGTGTCGCTGAATTCGGCACACTTGTCGATGGTGACGCCGTTGCCACCCATGTCGGCGGCGCGGCGGCGGGCCAGGGTGCGTGCGTCACCGGCGTTGGGCACCGGCTGGTTGGCATCGGCCTGGCAGGATTCACCCTCGATGGTGCCGAGGTAGAGGTAGTTGAGGTCAGCCAGCTCATCCTGTTCGTAGATGCGCACGCTACCGGGTTTGAAATATTCGTCGAAGTTCTCTTTATCCAGATTGCTGTTGAAGGCGTAGTTGGCACAGCCGGAGGCAATCAGGGGCATCATCAGGATCAGGCGTTTCATCGTCTCGTATCTTGTGTCGGTGATGAGGACAGTAGAAATGCGCAGGCGCTCCATGTCGGCATCTTGTTGAATAATGAGGGGGACATTATAGGGGCCAGCCGCCTGCGGCGACCAGCCCCGTTTTGCGCCCGGGTGTCAGGGTGTGACCCCCATCAGCCTGATATCAGACAGCAGCAAGCCGTTGGTAAAGGCTGCGATAGTAATCATCCGCCAGCAGCTCGTTGTGAGGGGCGCAGAGGCGGATCTGTCCCTCTTCCATCAGGGCAATCCGGTCCATATGCTCCATCCCCAGCAGGCGGTGGGAGATGAGCAGCAAGGTGCGATCTGCCCCGAGCCGGAACAGCAGATCCATGATCTCCCGCTCGGTTTGACTGTCGAGCCCTTCGGTCGGCTCGTCCAACAACCAGAGCGGCGCATCGTGCAGCAGGGCGCGGGCGATGCCGATACGGCGACGCTCACCACCGGAGAGGGGGCGGCCGCCGTCACCGAGCCAGGCGTTGAGGCCGGCTTCATCTTCCAGCAGATTGGCCAGCCCGACCTGGGTCAGTACCGCAATCAGCTGCGCGTCAGTGGCGGTCGGGGCGGCCAGCTTGAGGTTGCCCCGCAAGGTATCGGCAAACAGATGCACCCGCTGACTCACCACCGAGATGGAGGCGCGCAGCGCCCCTTCGCTGTAGTCGGTGAGCGGCTTGCCATCGAGCAGGATCTTGCCTGCCTGCGGGCTCCACTCCCGGGTCAGCAGCCCCATCAGGGTCGATTTGCCGCAGCCGGTCTGGCCCAGCAGCGCCAGCTTTTCACCGGCGTGCAACTGCAGAGTGCAGCCACGCAGCACCGGCTGGGGGTTGCCGGGGTAGCCAAAATAGAGGTCGTTGATTTGCAGTGCGCCAGCGTTGGCGTGAGTCTGCTCGTCGCCCCACACGGGGGCTTTTGCCTCTTGCAGGATTTCGTTCAAACGACGAGCCGAGGTGAGGCTGGTGGAGAGGTGCTGGAAAGCCCCCGCCAGCGGCATCAGTGCCTCGAAGCTTGCCAGCGTGGCAAACACCATCAGCGCGGTAATGGGGTCGGGCGCAGCACCGGCCACCCCATGACCGGCCAGCCAGAGCATCAGGGTCAGGGTCCAGCCGCTCAGCAGTTGCACCGAGAAGTTGGCCAGCCCGCTCACCTTGGCCATGCGGGCCTGCGCGGTGAGCAGCGCCTGTTCGGCTTGTTGCAGCTCAACCAGCGCCTTGGGGGCGGCGGCAAACATCTGCAGTTCGGCCTGCCCATCCAGATAGTCCACCATCCGGGTTCGCAGGGTCGATTTTTCGGCAATCAGCGCCTGACCGGGGCGACGGCCGAGGAAGTAGAACACCAGCGGCAGGGCGATCATGCCAAACAGCAGAATGGCACCCAGGGTGAGGGCGAGGCGACTGTCGAAAAACGACAGGAAGAAGACCAGCCCGGCAGTGCTGAGCAGGGCCGCGCCGATGGGGGTGATCAGCCGCAGATAGACGTGGTCCATCGCATCGATGTCGGCCACCAGCCGGTTGAGCAGATCCGCCTGACGGAAACCGGCCAGGGTTCCGGTGGAGAGCGGCGAGAGTTTTTGCCAGAACCAGACTCGCAACCGGGTCAGCACCCGGAAGGTGGCATCGTGGCTCACCACCCGCTCACCCCAGCGACCGGCGGTGCGGATGATGGAGAAGAAGCGCACGCCACCCGCGGGGGTCATGTAGTTAAAGGCATGGGTCGTCGCAACGGTCATCCCCGCCACCGCGGCAGCGGAGAGGAACCAGCCGGAGAGGGAGAGCAGCCCCATGCCGGCGGCCAGGGTCACCAGCGCCAGCAGCAAGCCAATGGTGAGGCTGAGCCAGTGTTGGCGATAGAGGCGCAGAAACGGCAACAGATCACTCATCGAGAGAACCTCCGGAACGTTGGGAGAGCAGGCGGGCAAAAGGCCCCTGCCCAGAACTAAGTTGCTGGAAGCTGCCTTGCTCCACCAGCTGTCCGCGCGCCAGCACCATTATCTTGTCCATCTTGGTGAGCTGGTCGAGGCGGTGGGTGATCATTAGCAGGGTCTGGCCAGCCATCGCCTGCTCAAGGGTGGTCATGATGGCGCGCTCGGAGTGGCGATCCAGACTGGCGGTCGGTTCGTCGAGCACCATCAGCTGGGTTGATTTGAGCAGGGTGCGGGCCAGTGCGAGGCGCTGGGCCTGACCGACCGAGAGGCCGCCCGCCTGATCGCCGACCGGATAGTCGAGCCCCTTCTCCATGGCAAATTCCCACGCCTGCGCCCGTTTCAGGGCATCTTCCAGCTCTGCATCGCTGGCCGTTGGCTTGGCCAGCAGCAGGTTGTCGCGCAAGGAGGCGTGGAACAGCTGCGGGTTTTGCGAGAGCCAGCCCAGCTGCAGGCGCCACTGGCTCATGTCGAGGCTGGCGAGCTCCTGCCCGTTGACCTTGAGCTCACCACGATAGGGAGCAAAGCCGAGCAGGGCGTTGACCAGCGAGCTCTTGCCGGCGCCGCTGACGCCGATGAGGGCGGTGCGCGAACCGGCTTCCAGAGTGAAGTCGATGGGGCCGACCAGCACCTTGCCTTCGGCGCTCAGCACTTCAAGACCTTTGGCTTCTACCTTGACCGGGCTGTCGGCATGGAACGGCGCCGTGCCCGCGGCCGGTTCGCTCACCTCGGCTTCAAGGAACTCCAGCAACTGCTCGGCAGCGCCGATAGCCTGCGCCTTGGCGTGGTAGTGGGCACCGAGTTCTCGCAGCGGGGCGTAGAACTCGGGGGCGAGAAACAGCACGAACAGGCCGGTAAAGAGGGTGACCTTGACCCCATAGCTACCAAAGTTCAGATGGTCGATATAAGAGAAGCCGAAGTAGACGGCGACCAGCGCTACCGAGATGGCGGCGAAGAACTCCAGCACGGCGGTGCTCAAAAACGCCAGGCGCAGCACCTCCATGGTGCGCTCACGAAAATCTTCCGAGGCGTCGCGAATTGCGTCACCTTCCGCCTGGGTACGCATAAAGAGCTGCAGCGTGCGCAGCCCTTTCAGGCGATCGAGGAAGTGACCGGAGAGACGGGCCAGCGCCTGAAAATTGCGGCGGTTGGCATCGGCGGCACCGACACCGACCAGGATCATGAAGATGGGGATAAGCGGAGCCGTGCCCAGCAGGATCAGGCCCGCGGCCCAGTTGACCGGGAACACGGCCACCAGAATGACCACCGGAATAAAGACGGCAATGGCCATCTGTGGCAGGTAGCGGGAGAAGAAATCCTGCATGTTTTCAATCTGTTCCAGCAACAGGCTGGCCCAGCTACCGGCCGGGCGGCGCTGGATATAGGCAGGACCGAGACGGCTTAAACGAGTGAGCACCAGTTGGCGGATGGTCTGGCGTACCGCGCTGCCCGCCTTGAAACTGGCCACTTCGCGGCCGTAGGCCAGCGCCGCCTTGCCGAGGGTCACCAGCAGCAGGGTAATAAAGAGCGTGATGGATTGCTCGGGGGTTGAGCCTTCGATGATAAAGCCGTGCAACAGGGTCGCCAGCAGCCAGGCTTGCGCCACCATCAGAATGCCCTGGCCAAGGCCAAAAGCGATGGATATCGTGATCCAGCGGCGACCGTGACTCGATTGCTTGCGCAACCAGCCATAGAGACGTTTTTGCGTTTTTTTATCCATTACCACCATCCTCGCGTCGAGTGGCGCAAGACTATCCTTGCCGTTTGGCCTTGGCAACCTTGTAAATTATCTGTGTTGAAAATGTTTGATTGAAAAAGCAACCGTCTGCTCAATCCTTGTCCGAACAGATTGATTTATTGAAAAAAGTGGCAAAGGCGCCATTGCGCTCGGCGGCAAAATGCATATAGTAGGAGCCCTGACGCGGGTGTAGTTCAATGGTAGAACGGTAGCTTCCCAAGCTGCATACGTGGGTTCGATTCCCATCACCCGCTCCAAATTTCAGATGCCAGGCGGGCATCGTATAATGGCTATTACCTCAGCCTTCCAAGCTGATGATGCGGGTTCGATTCCCGCTGCCCGCTCCAGCTTCAAAACAAAAAGCCCACTCCTGCGAGTGGGCTTTTTGTTTTGCATCTTGTTCAGCGTGTGACGCAACGATCACCGTGTTTTTGTATTATCTCTGCCTTAATAATGCAAACCGCAGAGACAGAAAAGGCGCCCGAGGCGCCTTTTCAGATCAGCAGCGTAGCGAGAGCTTATTCCTGCTCCAGCTCACCACAGAAACGGTAGCCTTCGCCGTGGATGGTGGCGATGATCTCCGGGGTATCGTTGACGCTTTCAAAGTGCTTGCGAATGCGACGGATGGTCACATCGACGGTACGGTCGTGGGGCTTGAGCTCACGGCCGGTCATCTTCTTCAGCAGCTCGGCACGGGTCTGGATCTGGCCCGGGTTTTCGCAGAAGTGCAGCATGGCGCGGAACTCGGAGCGCGGCAGCTTGAACATGTCGCCAGTCGGGCTGACCAGTGCGCGGCTGTTGATATCCAGCGCCCAGCCGTTGAACAGGTAGCGCTCAACCAGCTTCTTCTCTTCGCCACCGGCAGCCACGTTCATGGTGCGGCTCAGCAGGTTGCGGGCACGGATGGTCAGTTCGCGCGGGTTGAACGGCTTGGTGATGTAATCATCGGCGCCGATTTCCAGACCCAGGATCTTGTCCACTTCGTTGTCACGACCGGTCAGGAACATCAGGGCGATGTTGTCGTTCTCACGCAGTTCACGGGCCAGCAGCAGGCCGTTTTTGCCCGGCAGGTTGATGTCCATGATCACCAGATTGATGGTGTGGGAAGTGAGGGCTTGATGCATCTCGTCGCCGTTATTGGCTTCGAGCACGATGTAGCCTTCCGCTTCAAAAATGCTTTTCAGGGTATTGCGTGTGACCAGCTCGTCTTCGACGATCAGAATGTGTGGTGTTTGCATGAGTATTCCCAGATTCTTATCAGTTAATTATCTTAAATTTAACACTCTTTGGCGTTACAAACCGATTTCCTGACTGATCCTGAAAATTTATTACGTCATCCTGGGTATGAGAGTCAGGTCGGAATATCGCGAATTAGGCATCAGTACCGGCAAGTATCCCTGTGCCACTTATAGGTTCCCGACAAGTCTGGTCGAGCAGAGCCTGGAAAGGTCGTCCATTACGAAAGTTGCCGCATTTTATCAGTTAACAGGAGCATAACAACACTCTTTGCCGTCAGATAGCAACTTTTTAACTCTGTTTTGATATAGGTCAAACCCTGGCACAGCTGCATGATACTTGGCCTTAACCGGGTTTTAGCCCCTATAAAATGTAATGGAATGTAACATGTGATTGACATGATTTTGTGGGAAAACTACAAGAAAATCTGCTTTATCGCGCCATTTGAGCCACCTGATTGGTCTGCCTTTGCCATCATTACCGCCTGGAACCCGGCCAGCCAGTGGGTCGGCGAACGGCGCAATCGGCGGCGGGAGCGGGCATTGTGGCGCCATCTGACCGTGGATTTGCAGGTGCCCGTGGTGGGGCCGTTTTGGGGATCTGACCCCAACGAGCGCTGGCAGGAGTCATCGCTGGCGGTGGCGTTCTCCCTGCCGCAAGCCCGTCAGCTGGCCACGCGTTTTGGCCAGAATGCCCTCTACTGGGTGGAGGATGGCCAGCTCTGGCTGGTGTCGGTATTGACTGATAAATCAGCAGTTTGTCTGGGCAATATTGAATCCTTCTGGATTGCCAGAAGCCTCGCCTGATGAAAGAATGAACACCTTCATGCATCTGAAAGGAATCAAATCATGCTGGATCTCCTGCCCGACCTCTGCGATCAACATGGCGACTTGCTGCAAGTGGCCGACCCGGTGTTTCAGGATTTTGGCGGCAAGCCCCTCTTTTATGGTCGCGCCGTGACGCTCTCCTGCTACGAAGACAACAGTCTGGTGCGGGATCTGGTGACCCGTCCCGGCCACGGCAAGGTGATGGTGATCGATGGCGGCGGCTCGTTGCGCCGGGCGTTGCTTGGTGATCAGTTGGCGGTCAAGGCGGTGGAGCAGGGGTGGGAGGGGATCCTGATCCACGGCGCGGCGCGGGATGTGGGCACCCTGGCGACACTGGCGCTCGGGGTCAAGGCGCTGGCCGCCTGTCCGGTCAAGACCGAGAAGCGGGGATTGGGTGAGCTGGGGGCGGTGGTCAGCTTTGCCGGCGTGACCATCCACGAAGGGGATTACGTCTATGCGGATCGCAACGGCGTGGTGGTGAGCGCTACGCCGTTGCTGTGAGCATCAGAAGTTGAAGCCGACGCCCAGACTCAGCGCCTGATCGGCGGTGATGGCGCTGACGCCGTAGTTGGCGGTAAGGGAGAGTCTGGGGGTCAGCAGCAGGCTGGAGTTGAGCTCCAGCAGGGTGCTGGCCTTGTTGAGATCGAGATGCTTGATCTGGCTGCCGATATTGAATGCCGGAGAGAGCTGATAGCGCACCCCCGAGCTCATATTGAAACCGGATGTGCGATTCTGATCCGCCACCGCCGGGCCCGCTTCCATAAAGAGGGTCACATCATCCACCACCGGATATTGATAACCGCTATTGACCAGCCAGAGATCAAAACTGTCGCTGTGATGGCTATGGCCATTGAGCAGCACACCCGAGTAACTTTTGACATAGAGAGACGGGTTGGATTGCGGCTGAACCACTGCCCAGTCGGCGGCCTGTACGGCCATGCTGGCGCAGGATGCAAGCAGTGTGATGAGAAGCGCCTTGGTCATTCTTTTCCCCTCCCTGGGTCCGGAACTGAGCTTAAGCATGGCACAAGCATGGCACATGCCAGCTGGTAGTAAAGTGAAGCGAGATCACAATAAAATCCTTTGGCGTGGGCGCCAGCCATGATAAACAGGCTGCCGTATTGATGGCTCTAATCATTAAGAGGTGAATCCATGAACAAGAAACTGACTCTGCTGGCCGCGCTGGCACTGGGAGGCTGCGCAATGGCAACAGGTTCCAGCATGGCTCAACTGCAAGCATCCGGCTGGCAGCTGCAAGGCGCCACCGGTGATACTTTCACCCTGCAAGTGGTCGATGGCAAGGTGGCGGGCAAGGGCGGCTGCAATCGCTATTTTGGCGGTATCACCAAGCAGGGTGACGGTGTCTTGACGCTGGGGGCTATGGGCTCCACTCGCATGATGTGCATCGGCGATGAGATGAACAAAGAGATGGAGTACCTGCAAAAACTTGAGAAGGTGGCCACCTACTCCATCAACGGCAACCAGCTGACCCTGAGCGACGCCAACAAGGCAGCCCTGCTCACCTTCAACGCCGTGCCTGCCGCCAAATAAGGCACGCCGTTCGTCTGACAACCCAGTCAGCGCTGACTGCGCTGGCGGGTCAAACGCTCTGATACGCCCTCCCTGTGGAGGGCGTCTGTGTATCTGGCACTGCGTGCCCATACACATCCCCCTTTTGGTCATATGTGTTATCTGAACCGGCAGAGAAAAGAAAACCCCGCTCCGGTATCAGCCGGAGCGGGGTTTTGACTATCTCGGGATGACGAGGGGTTACTGTACGAACTGCTGATGCAGCGCCAGTTCATCAAACAGCTGATCCTGGATGGACGCGCCATTCAGATTGGGCATGCTGTGATCCGCAAATGAGCTGTAAGGATCGCTCCCGTTGTTCGTTGCGACACCTTGCACTGCCGAGTCCAGTTGTGCCAGCAGGTCATCCAGTTCGCTATCGCCGCTATCGAGTAGCTCACTGAACGCCAGCGTCGCACCGGGCGGACTCTGCAGTTCGCCGCTCTGGGGTGCCGCCAGGCTGAGTGCACTGAAATCAATCAGCTCATCCTGCATCTCGTCGTGGGTGGCCTGGCTGCTCGTATCCTCGTCGCTGACTGTCTCGCTGGTCATTGTCGGCGCGGCCGCCATGCGCAGACTGATTGGGGCTGCAACACTGCCAGCCAGATCCTGAACGGCGATATCCAGGTTGGTTTCCGCGGTATCCCCATCACCATCGCGCAGGGTAAGGAGGAACTTGTCCTCTCCATCGCCATGCACATCCTTGGCCTGATAGTCGTACTGCCCGGTTTCAAAGTTCAGCGCCAGCTTGCCATTGGCGGTATCCAGCGTCAGCTTGCTGCCATCGGTCACCTTGATGTCGCTATCGCTGTGGTGGGCGAAGATGCCGTTTTTCTGCTGATCGTAGAAATAGGCCTGGCCATCATGGGTCAGGCTCTCGACCCACTCCCCTTCGATCGACGATCCGGTGAGATCCCCGTGCAGCTGGCCCGGGACCGACTCGGTCAGCGTGCTGATAATGTCGGCATCCTTCTCCACCTTGATGGCGGTGCCATCCTGACCCGCCATGGGCGCCAGATACTCCAGCGAGGAGCTCTGGCCGATGGCAAGCATATTGACGTTGTCAAAGGGGTTGCCATGCTGATCCAGAATGTGCTCCATGGACTCGCCCAGGATCAGCAACTGCTCGGCATGGGTCGGTGCGACCCGGCCAGTGAGCAGGTCCTGATAGTGCTGCTCACCACCCACTTCATCCGGGCTGATGCCCTTCATCAGGCGCTCGCGGAACATGTCTGATTTGTATGTACCGTTCATCCAGTAGCTGAAATCCGAGGGGGCGCCATCGGAGAGGAAGTAGAACTGCTTGCTGCTTCCCGCCATCTCCTGCTGATTCTGACTATCTGACAGAATCGTATCTAGCTGGTTAAGTGCCTGAGTGTAGGGGGTCCAGCCTCCCGGGCTCAGCTTGCTGAAGAACTGCTGGATGTCGGCCAGGGAGTGCAGCCAGCCAGAAATCTGCCCATCCGGGTTGCCTGCGTGGGTGGCAATCTTGAACTGCACATCCCCCAGCTTGTCGTACTGATCGAACATCGCCTTGATAGCCTGTTGCGAAAGTGACCAGCGGGTTGTCCACTGTCCATTTGCGTTCTGGACGGGGTCATTCATAGAGTCGGACATATCCAGCGCAATGATGACGGAGTTGGATTGCGGTGCCATATCCCCGGTGGTGAGGGTCAGGTGGGCAGGCGCAGGGGCGCTGTCGATCACATCGATCACCAGTTCTCCCTTGGTGTGCTGGTTGCCAACCTTGATATCGAGCTCGAACGGCAGAGAGAGGGTGTCCTTGCCGGCAGCACCATGATCGAGCGGGCGGAACAGATCCAGCTCATAAGTGCCGTTCTGCGAGTTCAGCTGTGCTGTCAGCACATTGACCTTCTGGCCCGCCTCCGTGATAAAGCCGGTCAGGGTTAGACCATCGTTGCTCACCTCGTAGCTCAGTGGCTTGCCACCACTGTTGACTGCCGTACCTGTCTGCCGGGTTGCAAACTGGTAGTCGTGGGGTGTGGCATCCTGAGCGCCCGGCAGTGAGCCTTGGCTGTGGGCATGCGCGCCGCCTGCCAGTCCATCCTCTTGCACAGTCACATGCAGGGGAGCCGGTGCGGGCAAGCTCTCACCGATCAAGGTGATGGTGACATTGGCGTGATCGGTAGCACCGTGAAAGTCGCGAATCGCGTACTCAAACTTGATCTCTTTGGCCTCGCCCGCGACCAAATCCCGTTCAGCCTCCGGCAACGTCAGCAGGTACTTGGCGGCATCGAACTGCAGCTTGCCATTGACCAGGGTGACATAGTCCGGGTAGCTCCCCGGCACGATGGAGATGGCATCCCCGTTGGGATCGGAGTCGTTGCTCAATACGTCGAGGGAGAGCACGCCGGTCTCATTGGTCTGATAAGACTGATCGAAGCGAGTCAGATCAGCGGTGACCTTGGTAATAAAGTACTCCGAGCCTTGCGGATCGACGATGCCGTCCTTATAGCCGAGGGCTGACATTTCAATGGTGTCAAAGTAGCGGCCACCGGCATCGATCTGCACATTCTGTTTACCGCCAGCGTTGCCTTCAAAGATACCGGTCGCCACCAGCTCGCCCTTGTAGAAGGCTTTCCAGACTCCCCGCTCGACACCGGGCTCCCAGCCGCCATGCGCCTGGTCGTGCCACAGGTTTTTGACCTCGATGGTGGCATGGTCGGCAACCTGACCCTGCTGGAAGGTGAAGCGCATGGCTTCGCTCTGGTTCGCGCTGTCGAGGTAGCCGATCTGTCCTGCCTGAACGCTGTCTGCGCCAGGTTGCTCGATACCGGATTTCACCCCGAAGCGGTGGTCGCCATCGCCGGTGTAATCGGATTTCTCGGCATCGGCCACTTTCTGCCCGGTTGTGGCATCAATGACATAGTAATCGACCTTGATATCGCCACTGATATCCCAGTTCTGTGCATCGAGCGTGACGGTCTTGTCGCTGACAAGGCCGTCATCCTGCGCATCAGGGGCCTCGTTGGTGCCGGTGATGGTGACGGTGACGGTGTGCTGGGCAGAGCCGTCGGCACTCTTGACCACGAAGGTTTCGCTGGGCAAGGATTCCCCTTCTTTAAGGGCCTGCACCTGCGGGTCATCGTTGTCGAGCTGGTAGCTCCAGTTGCCATCTTTATCGATGGTGAAGGTGCCGTGGTTACCCTTGACCTGAGTCTGGGGCTGGAACACCGCTTCGCCGTGATCGACATCGGTAGCGATCAGCTTGCCGTTGGTGGTGAGGGTCACATCTTCTTTGACCGCACCCTGGTCAGCGCCCGGCGTCGCGACGCCGATGGTGGCGATGTCATTGGTGCCGGTGATGGTGACGGTGACGGTGTGCTGGGCGGTGCCGTCGGCACTCTTGACCACGAAGGTTTCGTTGGGCAGAGATTCCCCCTCTTTGAGGGCCTGCACCTGCGGGTCATCGTTGTCGAGTGTGTTAGTCCAGTTGCCATCTTTATCGATGGTGAAGGTGCCGTGGTCACCCTTGACCTGAGTCTGGGGGTGGAACACCGCTTCGCCGTGATCGACATCGGTGGCGACCAGCTTGCCATTGGTGGTGAGGGTTACATCCTCTTTGACCGCACCCTGGTCAGCGCCCGGGGTCGCGACGCCGATGGTGGCGATGTCGTTGGTACCGGTGATAGTCACGGTGACGGTGTGCTGGGCAGAGCCGTCAGCACTCTTGACCACGAAGGTTTCGTTGGGCAGGGATTCCCCTTCTTTGAGGGCCTGCACCTGCGGGTCATCGTTGTCGAGTGTGTAAGTCCAGTTGCCATCTTTATCGATGGTGAAGGTGCCGTGGTCACCCTTGACCTGAGTCTGGGGGTGGAACACCGCTTCGCCGTGATCGACATCGGTGGCGACCAGCTTGCCATTGGTGGTGAGGGTCACATCTTCTTTGACGGCACCCTGGTCAGCGCCCGGCGTGGCAACGCCGATGGTGGCGGTGTCGTTGGTGCCGGTGATGGTAATGATCACCGTGGCCGGGGCACTCTGGTTGCCACTCGGATCGGTGGCAATATAGGTAAAGGAGACCTGTCGTGTCTCACCCTCTCGCAGGGATTGAAACTCGGGGGAGGGAATATATTGGTAGCTGCCATCGGCATTGAGGGTCAGTTGACCGCTCTGTACGCCGCTCACCAGGGTGTAACCCTGCGGATTGATGCCGTCGCTATCGGGATCTTGCGCGGTCGGAACCTGAGCGAACAGGGTCGGCGTGTCTTCAGAAATGATCTGCTGCTGATCAAAGGCAACCGGCGGATGCGCTATCTTGCCGGCGATCTCGTCACCCGGCAGCGCATCCAGGCGTTGCGGGTCACGGCTGTTATGGGTCGTATCAAAACCCGCTTCGGAAATGGTCGCTCTGGCGGTACGTTCGGTGACGATGACGCCCGCATTACCGGAGCCTGCGAGGCCTCCTGCGGTATCACCGCCGCTGGCGGTTGCCTGGGCGATTTCGGTCGGATCCTGCCCATCCTGAATAGCTTGCTGGATGGCGGCCAGTTCTTGCTCAACGGCGGGGTCGATTTCATCCCCATCGGAGGGAATGGTGTCGTCTGGAATAGTGTTATCCGCACTCGCCATTGCTGGCGGTGTCAATTCTACCTCCGCAGGGGATACCAGTAGCACACCCTTAGGAAGCATATCGCCGACATTAACGGCTTTGATTGAGCCATCTTTTAAAACGATCCAGCACTCTCCTTGAGCCTTAGTGATTCCATTGCTTGATCGAGCAGGATTTTGTGCATGTTGCGTGTGTTCCTAATAGTTTGAACTGATAAATTTATAGTTTTTATACTAATTATTCCGCCCAAGGCTAAGGAGAGTGCATTAAATAATCAAACGACTTATTGATGATATATTTCTATTAACTGATTCGCTGGTGGAATTAATGTATTGCCATGATTTAATTGAGTTTATTGTTGTTCTGCGGGTTATTTTAATTGTATTGGGTGATAGTCTTTATCGGGTTAAAGTCAGCGTATTAAGAGCGCTACTCATATGAACGACTTTATATTTTTTAATGAGAATCGTGAATTCAGATAATAAGTGCAATGCCCATGGTGCATAGGAGAGAGGCGGTCAACTACCAGTTAGGGTACGCTTC